>JBFRWJ010000070.1:0-21216 GCA_051439525.1 Spirulina sp.
GTGTAGGATTGAGATTGAGTTACAGCAATCATCAGCTTATACTCCCTAGGGAACTCTACCGCTCAATCAAGTCTAATCTATCCGGCAAAATTATTCAATGTCTTACATCATTAAGATAAACCACTCCAGACACAGAGAACACAGAGAGAAGGAGGAAGATGTCCTAAGCAACTAGAGTAGTGCTATACCATTGCCTTAGAGAGAGAAAAAATCGATCCCCTCGATCCCGTTATCTAGAATGTTTGCCATGAAAATTTATTTTCAATTAAAAAGATCGCTCTTGTCTCATCGTTCTCTGCTTTATGTTTTCCTCGTTCTTACGATTGGAGTCATTCTCAGTACAATCGTCAGTTTTGTTGTTGGGAATCCTTGGTTAGTGCCTTTATTCGGTACGCTTGTTGCTTACCCCCTTTATATTTTCCAAGTCTTGCAAAGTCAGTATAAAAGTGCCTTTGTTTGGGTGATGATTTGGGCAATATTGCAAAGCATTGCTATTGGAATCGCCACAACTCTCATGCCAGAAAAAGCCGCAGAAATTATTCTGAAAGGAGCTGGATATACTGAGGAAATGTTCCATTGGATACGCACTGGAGAAGGTGCGGAAGGCTCCTTAGCTTTATTTCTTCCCGATCATCTCAAACAATACGGGATTTTTTGCGTCTTATCTTTTATGACTTTGGGAAGTGCCGCTCTTTTCTTTGGGACTTTTCAGCTTAATTATATGAACTTCTATGTTGCTGAATTGGCGCGACAAAGTACCAATCCTTTTCTCGCGGTTTGTTTGGCGTGGTATCCGTGGTCTATTCTCAGAACGATTGGTTTCATTTGCACTGGCATCACTTTAACGGTATTGGGATTAAACCTCTTAAATCGCATCCGAGGGAACAAGTCTCAGCAGAATTTTCCTCGATTGTATCTCTGGATGGGAATCGGTTTTGTCATTGCAGATATTATTGTTAAAGCGAGCCTTGCTCCTATTTGGCGCAATTTTTTGGTTCTGATTTTGAGATAAAATCGAAAAAGCGATCGCGTTCATCAATTATCTTTTTTTCCATCGAATCCCCGAATATAAGTCGCCAGAACTTGCAAAATGCCTTGCAATTATGAGAACAAGGAACAAATCATTACAGAGTTCTTTTTCTATCGTCTCAAAACCTAGGTCGCTTTCCCAAATTTGCACGAGATCGTTACTCTGAGACTCATCAAAATAATGGAAATAAACCTCAGTTAGAAAATTAATGACTAACTAACTGGCAAACCCGATCGCTCGTCAACTCCTGCACGTTTCCCAAAACAATTTGAGCCCCGGCTTGTTTTAACTGTTCGCTATACATTTCTTTCCGTTCTTGACTCGATTGAACGTGAGGGGGTAAAATGCCAATACCAATCCAAACCCGATCGGGTTGTAATTCCTTCGCTTTCGCGATCGTATACATATCTGCAACCGTATCCCCCGCATAAAATACCGTCGCATTGGCATCTATACCCTTTTCCTTTTCTAGCTGTTTGACCGTCTCAAAAAGCCCCGTTGGGTCGGGTTTTCCCGGTGCATCTTCCATGGCGATTAAAACGGGATTTTCCAACCCTAAACGCCTCTTCAAAATGTATTCTGCCGACCCTCGGGTTGCACCGCTAAAAAAGCCCCAAGCCACGCCATCTTGACTCAAACTTTCTAAGTAATTCACTTGCAATAATAGCGGTTCTGTGGTAATGTAACCATTAAAATTATCCCTGTCCGTGCCTCGATAGCGGGATTGAAAAAACTCAACGATCGCGTCGTAATCCAAGGCAATGTCCCCCCGATATTGGTCTTGGGATTCAAAATAACGATAAATCAACTCTTGGGAGCCTTCCCAGTCGTTATTCCATATTCCTTCGGATTTCAAGCGATCGATATCCTCATTGGTGGGACGATATGCCCCTTGAGTAAACTCCTCTACCGTATCCGCAAGCGCCCGACGGTAAGAGCCGCTCACATCCCGCACCACGCCATCGATATCAAAAATAATAATCATGATTGCTGTATTGAAACGATCAACTCGAGCTATAATGGTAAATTGTCGATTTATAATTTTACCCGTCCCCGACAAAACTAGGAGGAAGTCAATTGGAAATAGAAACAGACGCTAGATTTATTTTAAAGATCCTGTGGTTGGACGCAAATGTCGCGATCGCTGTCGATCAAGTGGTTGGCAAAGGCACCAGTCCCCTAACCAAGTATTTTTTCTGGCCCCGCACCGACGCTTG
Organism: Spirulina sp.; assembly: GCA_051439525.1. Taxonomy (GTDB): domain Bacteria; phylum Cyanobacteriota; class Cyanobacteriia; order Cyanobacteriales; family Spirulinaceae; genus CCY15215. Next base: position 2,248 of record JBFRWJ010000070.1, read on the forward strand.
GGAAGAACTCAAAACCGAGTTAGAATCCAAGCATTGGATCGGCGAAACCGAGCGCATCGAGCTTCTCAATCAAGCCACCGAAGTGATTAACTACTGGCAAGAAGAAGGCAAGCGCACCCCCATGGCCAAAGCCCAAGATAAATTTCCAGAAGTTGTTTTTACGGGCAGCAATTAATAACAGTTATCAGCGAACAGTTATCAGTGAACAGTATAGAGACTCATTTCTAAGTTTAAAGACCTCACCTTATCTGTCTTAACTAATAACTGATTTAAAATTCGCGAGATGGAGACAAATCCATCTCGCTTTTGCTATGGCTAACTTTGCACCATACCGCCAGCCGCTTGAAACAGAGAGCGCTTTCGTCTTAAGGCTTGTTCGGCCTGAATTTTACCTTGAAGATCCCCCTCAGTCACTTTCCCGAGGGTCGCGATCGCTTCTTCGTACTCGGCTTTCGCTTGGTCGCGATCGATTTCATCTCCCCGTTGAGCGCCATTCACCAGAATGGTGACGGTATTTTCCTCAACTTCGGCAAAACCGCCAAACAGCGCGATCGCCAGCCAATCTTTCTCGGGTCGCACCCGCATCACCCCCACCTCGAGAGCCGTTAACAAAGGCGCGTGACCGCTTAAAATCCCTAACTGTCCCGTGCTGCTCGGTAAAATAATTTCTTGGCATTCATCGTCCCAAATCGTCTTATCGGGAGCGATAACGCGAACGTTTAATGTCATTGTTTTCTAAGTCCTCATTCTGTCGTTATCCCATGAAAGGAGCGATCGATTACCAATTACCAATTACCAGCACCTGATAATTGATAATTGATAATTGTTCATTGATTTAGCCTTTCTTCATTTTTGCAGCTTTGGCTTTAGCTTCCTCAATATTGCCCACCAAGTAGAATGCTTGTTCTGGCAGGTCGTCGAGTTCGCCCTTGAGGATCATTTGGAATCCCTTAATGGTGTCTTCCAAAGTCACGTATTTCCCGGGCGCTCCCGTAAACACCTCAGCCACAAAGAAAGGTTGAGACAAGAAGCGTTCGATCTTGCGCGCGCGATCCACCGTCAAGCGATCGTCTTCGGACAGTTCGTCTAAGCCGAGAATGGCAATAATATCTTGCAATTCTTTATAACGCTGCAAAGTCGCCTGTACCGCCCGAGCCGTATCGTAGTGTTCGTCACCAACAATATTCGGTTGTAACATGGTGGAGGTAGAACCGAGGGGATCCACCGCCGGATAAATCCCTTTAGAAGCCAGAGCCCGAGAAAGTACCGTCGTTCCGTCCAAGTGAGCGAAGGTGGTTGCCGGTGCGGGGTCGGTTAAGTCATCCGCAGGCACGTAAACCGCTTGAATGGACGTAATCGAACCTTCTTTCGTTGAGGTAATGCGCTCTTGCAAATCCCCCACATCCGTCCCTAAAGTCGGCTGATATCCTACCGCAGAAGGCATCCGTCCGAGGAGTGCAGAAACTTCCGAACCCGCTTGGACGAAACGGAAAATATTATCGATGAACAGCAATACGTCTTGCTTGTTGACATCGCGGAAATATTCCGCCATGGTCAAAGCCGATAGACCTACCCGCATCCGAGCCCCGGGGGGTTCGTTCATCTGACCGTAAACCAAAGCAATTTTGGACTCGTTGAGATTGTCCGGGTTAATCACTTTGGATTCGATCATTTCATTGTAGAGGTCATTGCCTTCGCGAGTGCGTTCCCCTACACCGCCAAACACGGAAACCCCCCCGTGATTGATGGCGATATTATTGATCAATTCCATCATAATCACGGTTTTGCCCACACCCGCACCGCCAAACAGACCGATTTTGCCGCCGCGACGGTAGGGGGTGAGGAGGTCGATCACCTTCACTCCCGTCTCAAAAACCGTGGGTTTGGTTTCCAACTCGGTGAGTTTGGGCGCCGGACGGTGAATGGGAGAAGTTTCCGGCGCTTGCACGTCCCCTTGGTTATCAACGGGTTCTCCTAAAACATTGAAAATGCGACCGAGGGTGACTTTGCCAACGGGAACGCTGATAGGAGCGTTGGTATCGACCACATCCATCCCTCGCACGAGTCCGTCTGTTCCGCTCATGGCAACGGCGCGGACTTGGTTATCCCCGAGGAGTTGTTGGACTTCACAGGTTACGGCGACATCGTTACCGGCTTCATTTTTGCCTGCGATTCTTAAAGCCGTATAAATTTGCGGCATTTTTCCGCTCGAAAATTCAACATCGACAACGGGGCCGATGACTTGCACGATCTTTCCAATGTTGGTTTGTTCTGTTGTGGCTACCATGCTTAAATGCTACTTTGACAGTTCGTTATGCTTGACAGTCCGAAAACTTTGTGCTAGTCGATTGAGTGGCAATAACCGATCGCGATCGCGCTAGTTCGGGGACAGTCTTAAGCTAATGTGAAATTTTCCATTTTACAGATTATCACCCCGCGACCCCCTCTCCCACTAAATTTATGGTTTGAGCAAAATTGGGAAGAGGAAGGGCGGGGGGTGTCGCGATCGCAGATCTTCATCAGTGTATCGTTTTGTAACAAATTTTTTTCTCCCTGCATAAAAATTCCCGAGAACGCCAGAGAGGTAGATAGAAGCGTTCATTTCGGAAATATCTACCATGTGGCTCGTTTGTTAAATTAAATTAATAGTCTGTTCTCATCTATGTGATTTTCGTTTATAATCAAATCGAAAGCCATAAAGACGACCACGCAAACGTAGATAGCGATCGCTCGCAAAGGAAAGCGTGGAAGCAACCCAAAACGTTTGGGAAGTAAGATTGCACCTTAAAATTGCCCAACACGATCGCATTTCCTCCAAACAAAAATTCCGATAAAGAAATGCGATCGCGTTTTCTTCAGATTGTCCGAGGCAGAATCGTTTCTTGTGATGTGGCGCGATCGCATTTTTTGGGTAACATAAGAAAAGCTGCCCAAAAACCTATTACTATGCCTGAATCCATTGAGCAAGAAGCCGAAATTATATTGCATATTCTGGCATCTACTCCGTTTCCGCGATTGTATTGCTCTGTCTAAAGAATTTCGCGAATTGCCAATGACTGCCGGAATTTACGCGGTTAAGCACCGCACTTTGGGAATCCTCTACATTGGGAAAACCCGAACTCTACGCGATCGCTTTCGTGGGGGTCACAAAGCCTTACTATGGGCATTTATCGAACAGTTGAAAGCCACAGATATCAGAATTGCCTTTTACCCCTTAGATTTTGTTCAGTGGAGGAAGCTATCATTAGAGTTAGAAAGTCTGATTATTCAAACAGTTAATCCACCTTATAACGTTAAAATTCCAGCGAGGGATTAATCGATGCAAACTCAACCTACAGTTTCCGAACATCTGTCACCTGAATTAGCACAAATCTTTTTAGAAGGATTACCAGAAGCAATTCGTCACGGACTAGAAATGCGAGCCAAAAATATGGACTATCCAGTGTGGGCAGTCATTGAAATGGCGATCGCTGGCTACCTTGATAAAGAAGCGATCTCTTTTGTCGATTGTCATCCAAAACTCGACTAACTCTTTCATTATTTTCCCAAGAATCGCATTGTTCATTGCTCATTGATAATTGTTCATTGAAAATGCGATCGCTCAATTCTGCAAAAATTAGTCATAATCGAGGTAGAGGAACAAGGAATACAATTATGCCAACCCCAACAGAAACAACGCCAATGGGCAAAATTCTCACCACGCTAACGATAACCAATCGCATTGACCAAGCCAATGCTGCGCGAGGATTGATTCCCCAAGAAGAGGTGCGATCGCTAACCCTAGATAACGTCCTTGTCGATACAGGTGCAACAACTTTGTGTTTACCCTCTCCCATGATTTCCCAATTAGGTCTGGAGTTACTTCGAGAAGTCAATGTCACAACCGCTACAGGAGTGGCCAAAGCGAGAATTTTTCAAGATGCTAAAATCTCTTTATTAGGACGAGAAGGGACGTTTGAATGTCTGGAATTACCGGGAGGTCAAGATGCGTTATTAGGAGTCATTCCTTTAGAAGCATTAGGACTCGAACCGGACGTAGGAACGCAAAGTTTAAGAGTATTGCCCATCGACTCATCAGATACTTATTTAACCATTCTTTGAGTGAAAACTGGGTGCGATCGCATTTCTGATGTTTTCCCAGGAATCGCATTGTTCATTGCTCATTGATAATTGTTCATTGAAAATGCGATCGCTTCTCCCTCAAAAGAGAAACCGGAAATGGTATAATCCTACGGCAATCCTTGAATCGCGATCGCGCTAGTTCGGGGAAAGTCTTAAGCTAATGTGAAATTTTCTATTCTACCGATTATCATCCTTCGGGTAATCGGGAACAACGATCGATCGCCAGTCCCCCGTTCCCCGTCACCCCTTACAGAATAGGGCAAATTCATTCTTCCTCCTGCCTCCTTCCTCCTTTTTTTTGGGGGAGACAACCGCACCGATGACGCAAACCGCTATTATTGAAATAATTATTGTACACCCGGGCTCGATCCGCACTGCTCTCCTTTTCCCTGTAGTTTATCTGCAAACCCGATCGTAAGATATTAGGCTAATGAAACAGACCAATCAACCCCTGCATCTCGAATTTAATGCCGATCGCAGCTATATTGCGATTTTTTATGAAGATCGGGAAGTCGGTTTCTGTAGCCCGGAAATAGCCGCGAGAATTGTGGAAACCCTCAATGAAGACGAACAACTCCACGAAGATAACGAGACCCTGACGAAAGCTCTACAAATGGCTTGTACGGATTTGATCAAGCAGAGGGGGGGAAATCCGGCGAAGGTCACGAAGTTAATGGAACGCTATCTGGAAAATGCCAAGCGCCCCGAGCACGGAACTCGAGCGATCGCTTTTCTCTTGCGCGATCGGCAAAGGGAACTCGATGTCAGCGATAAAGAGTTTGTATTTTTCTGCAACTCCTATCGTTTATCCCCCCAAGAATTACGGGATATTTATCGCGGGAAAGAAGTGACAGACGACCAACTCAAGGTTCTCTCACGCATTCTCGGCAAGTCGGCGAAGGAACTCATGGAAATTCGCGACGGCTTTAGCAATAAAGAAATGAATACCTTAGCGCGAATTCTTGGAACATCTGCCAAGGAATTAACCGAGCTTTTGAAGTAAAGATAAGGGAATAGGGAACATTACCTATTGCCGTGATTCAAGACTTGCCAATACTGCTTAGCAACAATCTCCGGTGTAAAGTGGGCATTGAGATATTTTCGACCGGAATTGCCCAAGGCGCGGGCAACTTCGGGGTTTGCTGCCAAATAGCGGATATAATTGGCTAATGCTTGCCCGTCTCCATTGTTAAACGCCGCACCGCATTGCGCTTGCTCGAGGAGCGATCGCAGATAGGAATGGGGTTCGCAAACCGCCGCCACCGGACGACCCGCAGCGAGAATTCCGTAAAGTTTGCTCGGGGCGACCAATCCTTCTAATCCCGGACTGATACTAACTAAAGAGAGATCGCAAGCCGTCAGGGAGTAGGGCAAAACCGATTTATCTTGATAGGGGAGGAAACGACAATTTTTTAGGGCCAATCGTTCCACGCGATCGCGACAGGCGGGTAACTGAGCGCCGTGACCGATAAAGAGAAATTGAATGGGGTCGTCCCGCAATAATTCGGCTGCTGTTAAAATCGTGTCGAGGTCGTGACAGCGACCGAGATTGCCGGAATATTGGACGGTAAAACGATCGCTGGTTCCAAACTGGCGCGCGAACCAATTGTCCTGCTTCCTGCGGGGGACGATGGCCTCGGGATCCGCCCAACTGGGAATGACGCTCACTTTATGCTCGACTTCCGGACAGTTTGCCACCACCCGGGCTTTCATCGAAGAGCTCAACACGATGATGCCCTTTGCTTTCTGCCAAATCTTGCGGTTGAGCCAATTCCAAACCCTGACTAAACCATGCTTTTTGGGGACGACCTGCAAGGCAACCGCCACGTCGGGATAGAGGTCGTAGAGCAAGCAAGCATAGTGAATGCCAAACAATTTATGGGCCAAATATCCCAAGACCGAGAGATACGGGGGTTCGCTGGTAAAGAGAAAAAGATGCTGGCTGCGCGGGTGTTTGATGAGGTGCATGGCCACGCGAGCGCAGAATAGTAACCCATTTATCGCTCGTCCGCGAATGCGCAACGGCCAGAGCCTGGATGTCCGCGATCGCCGGATGGTAACCGTCTCCCATCTTTCCCATTTGGGCGCAATATCTTTATCGAATACATACCCGGGCTGTCCGGTAAAAATACTGATTCTCATTCCTAACTTGCTCAGTTGGGAGGCAAGTTCGGCAATTAATTGTCCCGTCGCGGCATAGTCGGGGGGATAAAATTGCGTCACGATCAGAACTTTACTGCGTTTTTTCGGGGCAAATTTAGCATATTCCCGTTCGCTCTTAATGGGCTCGGACGATAGCACTAAGAGATTTGGTAGATGTTTGTCGAGTTGATTCCTCATTCCCAATCCATGTTGGTAAAAAAATTAAAAATCAAGCAAAAATCAAATTAAACGATCGCGCGTTACCCCAGATTGATTTTTGTATAATATTTGTGAACTTATCCTTGATAACTTATCTCTCTTGTTAATGGCAAGGGCAAGTTTACTTAGCACAATTTTTATCATTTTAGAGTTTTACTTAAGGTTATCGTGAAATTGTCCGAATTCCTTCCTAGAAAATACTGAATTATATCCATCCAGAGGGTAACATGAATTTTAGCCCTTTACCTCAGCCGAAATTTTGCGGAGAGCCAGCTCCGGGAAATCTACGTATTTTTACGACAACCCTCCTCCGTAACTTTACGCGACCTTCATCTTTTTTTTCTCTGGAGAAATGAAAAAATAACTTTTTCAAGCATTATTGTGTTTTTTTTGTGCGTAAGCACAAAGTCGAGTCTTTAAGATCTCGACTTTGTAATCTTGCTATTATTTTGGAGAACTTAGAATATCGATTTAGATCCTAACTCACTCCAGCCATTTCCGAAATCGTTTCGTGTTTGGTTTCTTGGAATAAGGCAAACACGCGATCGGCCCAATATTTGACATCGTATTTCGTGACAGTCGCGTACATCTTTTCCATGCGATCGCGTTGTTCCTCGACGGGCATCTCCAAAGCAAAGTCAATTGCTTCATCCATGCGCTTCATTGAGTAAGGATTGGTTAAAACCGCTTGAGGGAGTTCTACCGCAGCTCCAACAAACTCAGAAAGAACTAATACGCCATCTCGGCCTTCATGGGCAATAATATACTCTTTTGCCACTAAATTCAAACCATCTCGCAAGGGAGTCGTCCAACAAATATCGGCAGCTTTATAATAGCCAATCAAGTGATGAAAAGGAACGGGCTGTGTAAAGAGTAAAATCGGCATCCAATCGAGTTTAGCAAAGCGTCCATTAATTTTCCCGGCTAATTGTTCGATTTGATTTTGAGCGGTTTTGTAAATCCGCATTCCTGCAGCCGCCGAAACACAAGTCATGACAAAATTAATTTTACCATGCAGATCCGGACGGCGTTCTAAAAGGCGTTCGTAAGCTTCCAGCATTTCTCGATTGCCTTTAACATAATCGACGCGACCTGCAGCAATAATTAATTTTCGTCCGTGTAATTCTTGGCTAACTTGTTCGATATGTTGTTGAGTTTCTTCTTTATGTAGCGTGTTGAGAATGTGCTGAGGATTCGTTCCCACAGGAAAAGGATCGATCCGAACCAATTGATTTTTGTAGCGAATTTTGCTAATGACTTCCGGTTCTGCTAGGGCCATACCAACAGAAGTCATATGTTCGGAAACAGAACTTTTTTCGACAATTTCAATCTCCCGCAAACTCCGAGCGACATTGATAAAGTTTTCCGAATAGCGAGGAATGTGAAAGCCAACAATATCACAGCATAATAAACTATCGACAATTTCTTCTCGCCAAGGCAAAATATTAAAAATATCGACAGAAGGGAAAGGCGTATGATGGAAAAAAGCAATGCGAGCATGAGGTTTCTGCTGGCGAATGTAAGCCGCAGCCAGCCAGAGATTGTAGTCGTGAATCCAGATTAACGCATCATCGGCAGCTTCTTCGCAAGCGGTTTCTGCAAACAGACGATTGATTTCTTGGAAATTTTCCCAATCAGAACTTTCTGAGGTAAAATGATAGGGGAAAGAATGAAGAATCGGCCAGAAGGCTTCTTTAGAAGTAATGTGATAGAAATGTTTGACTTGCTCGGCGCTAAGGGGAATGCGACAAACGCTATAGTTTCCTTCTCCTTCGATATTTACTTTCTTTTCAAAGCTCGCTTGTTGTTTGACATTGACTTGTTTCCACGCAATCCAAGTCCCCCTGTTAGCATTCTCGAAGAAACTTTTTAAGGTGGGAACGATCCCGTTCGGGCTTTTTTTCGGTTGATAGCGAATCACGCCATTTTCAACAACTTCATCGTAAGGTTCCCGGTGGTAGAGGATGACTAAATCGGATTTCATGGCTTTTTTGCAGATGTTTATTAGGTTTATCGGTACAATTTTATCTTTGACCGATCGAAACCGGACAGATAAAAATAGGAACAACGATCATTTTTTGAATTTTGAATCGGTTTCGATCGCACGATTTTAATTTCGTACATTTGTACCTCTGTATGTTTTATAGAATAGCACAATCTAAAAATTTTGTAAAGTTGGCATCCTTGTAGGGTCAAAAATTGTCAAAAATTAGCGATCGCAACGCTGATGAATTTCCTGCCATTTTCGCAGCCATTCGAGGAGTTGCACGATCCCGAGTTGGCGATCGCGCGATCGCGTTTCCATGACTTCTTCTAAGAGTTTTGCGGGTTGTCCGGTTTGTTGAATCCAAGCATCGACTAAGGTTTTTTCATCTAATAATTTGCTATCTAAACCTAATTTCTTTTGCAATTGTACTTGTTCTTCTTTGCCGACGAGATCGACAATAAAATCATGATTTTCTGCTTTTTGTAGTACCGATGCTAAGGCTTCAATATAGGCTCGAGAATTGTCGGGATTTTTAACATCGAGACCTTGAGGCTTTCCCCAGCGACGATTGAGAGAAAAAACGGTAAATATCATGATGATACTGCCTTGAAGCAAAGCCGGAAAAAGAGGAGTGCGCGCCAAATATTTTAACAAGCCGTCGGTTTCTTCTTCTTCGATTGTTTCTCGATCTTTATAGCCATGAATATATTCATCAACAAAAATTGTTCGCGGCGGAATGTCTAGTTCTCGAGATTCAAATTCAATGGTTTTATTCTTCTCAATTTTAGCATCTGGATAACGGACAAGATAAGAGAGAAATTTATAGTTTATCAAATTATCTTGATAGGCATTTGCTGCCAAATAGGGAGTCGTCGCCAAAATAACTTCTCCTTTTCCGAGTGGTTCGCGCCAAATAATTGCACCAAAATCATCCCCAAGCAGAATATCTTTTTTGTCAATCGCTCGTCGTCGTGTTTCAACTTCTATCATTCCCAATTGAGTCGAATGAGAGGTCTTAAAAAGAGCCCGAGTTGGCGGTTTGCGCCATCCCAAAATAATCAGCGAATTGCCTTGTTCTACCCATTCTTTATCTTGACGAGTTAACCAAGAAGATTCGGTGTTAGTCGATGAATTTTGCCACTGAGGAAATAATGCACTATAAATGCGGACTAATACAATCGGATTATCTCCTTCATTGAAGGGAGGAGGTGAAGATTTTTGCCAGCGCTGAATGTTCGCATCTTCTTGCTGCATAAATTCATACCACGCCCCATAACCATCGGGAGTACGACGATAGGTCGAGCCCCGATGATTGGGGTTGCTACTCGGCGCAACGATTAAGGTTATTAAAATCAGGATAAATAGCGCGATCGCACCAAATTTAAGTAATTTCCGTTGGGAATTCATCAGAAAATATTGAATGATCGTGAAGAGAGAGGGAAAGGCAACCGCAAATTGCGTTACACTGGATCGTCATGTAGTCTAAAACACAATGAGAGAGCCAGATGGAGCAAGATTCATTGCCCACGGAGATTATTTTGACACACCCTCGGGAGAATTTGGGGGAAGTGTATTTGGATTGGATGCCACAGCCGGGGAATTATTTAGATGTAGCGGGCAAAACTTACGCCGTTTTAGAACGCCACCATCATTATCGCTACAAGATCGGAGGTTATCGCCTACACAAGATTTCCATTTACGTTCAGTCCGCAAGACCCCCTCGAGAACGAACGCAAATTGACGGACACTGGATTATTGGCGATGCGAATTGCCGCTTTAATGCGCGATCGGAACTTTTACGCTGTGCGGTCAACCCTGAAGGTCCTTGTCTGGGATGTCGAAGTTTTGAAAGGATGAAGGATGAAGGATGAAGAATGAAGGATGAAGGGGGAGGATGACGATAAATCGGGAATATCAGAGAGTTTCGCCAAGTTGCAAGCGGCTGCCGTTGACGAAATCCCAACCCGATTGAGGACGCTTGCCCGATAATTGTACTTCGTGCAGGAGCAATAATCCTTCTCCCGTTTGCACGATCGCGCCTAATTTTTTTGCGAACCCTACGATTTCTCTTGGTTTTCCCGTCATTTGAGATAAATTGGCAAGAGAGTTTAATCTCTGTTGAATCTCTACGGGTAATTGCGATCGCCATTCTTCGCCAACGGGAACAGTTGCCAAGATTTTCAAAGGTTTGTCACGAAATTGGGTGACGCAGTGGGGATAAAATGCTCGAATTTGATTGTGCAGGGCGATCGCGGGACGAGTCCAATCCAAATGATAATCGGATTTGGTAATTAAAGGGGCATAAGTGGCCAAACTATTATCTTGCGCAATAGGTGTAATTGCTTCTGCTTGCAATTTGAATAGGGTTTCCACCAACAAAGCAGCACAACTTTCCGAAAGCGCGATCGCCAGTTGTCGGGCATTATCGAGGAGAGAGATTGCTACAGAAGATTTTAATAACATATCTCCCGTATCCATGCCGACATCCATCAGCATTGTAGTCATTCCCGTTTCCGTTTCCCCATGATAAATACACCATTGAATCGGTGCTGCACCGCGATATTGAGGCAACAAAGAACCATGACCGTTAATACAGCCCAAACGCGGCATATCGAGAATTTCTTGGGAAAGAATTTGACCGTAAGCAACAACAACAAAAGCATCTGCGGCAGTTTCTCGCAGTCGATTGAGGGTTTTCTTGGCTCTTTTAATACTTTTGGGTTGCCAGACGGGAATTGAATGCTCTAGAGCGACTTTTTTAATCGGAGAAGGAAGGAGGTGTTTGCCTCTGCCTCGGGGGCGATCGGGTTGCGTCACCACCGCTAAAACTTCAATTTTTGGCTCTTCTAACAATCGTTGCAAACTGGGAACGGCAAACTCGGGCGTACCAAAAAAGACAATTTTCATATTTGTTATTGGTTATTGGTTATTCGTTATTGGTTATTGGTTAATCGACCGCAATTTCGATGCGGCGATTGCGCTGGCGATTGCTGTCGGTATTATTGGCAACGAGGGGATGCGCTTGACCGTAACCGATCGAAACCCAACGATAATTTCCCCGTAAAGAACTCGCGAGATATTGTTCTACCGTGCGCGCAAGCTGAAACGAGAGTTCTCGACTTTCAGAAGGAGAATTCCGCGTATCGGTATGGGCCGCAATGCGAATCGTTGCCCCTTTATGTTTGGCCAAATCCGTGACGATCGTATCTAAAATTAAGCTCCCTTCTGAAGACAACTCGCTACGATTGGCAAAGAGTAAATCGCTGGGCAAAGTAACTTTAAGTTTTTTTCCCGGTAACGATACCCGAGTTTGGGAGATGGCCTCAGAAGTCGTCGATGCCGTTGAAGAGAGGGGAGGCAGTAAGAGAACTTTTTGTTGGAGTGCTTGCAAGCGATCGCCGAGAGAATCATCTGGGATGACAGGTAATTCTAATTGTCTTTCCAATTGTGCCGTACTATCGCGCAACGTTTGCCATTGTTTTTCTAAATTGGCGATCGCGGCTTCGAGTTGTTCCCTCTGTTGCAAGGCTCGGGTTTCCTCATCGGGAGGGGATGTCGGCGCGATCGCTTCGGGTGGGAAGGTTTCGGAAGCCCCAAAGGGTAGTTTTTCCCACAGCCACACCAAAGGCGGTTTTTTCCCCATCTCTTGAGGATTGTTAATGGCTAGGACAATCCCCAAAATTCCAGCAACACTGCTGCCAAAAATCAAGAGAAAGAGACTGCCAATACATCCTCCCCAACCCGATCGCGGTTGAGGGAAGTCGGGTTTGGAAGAGTCGGCGATCGGTTCTTCGAGAAGGTCTTCTGAAGGTGATGGCATCACGTTTTCGTCATTTCAGTGAACAGTGAACAGTTATCAGTTATCAGTACCGACCGCTAAGTCGATACCATAATTGTAAACAGCGATCGCTCGAACCGTGAATTCCCTATCCCTCACCTCCAACTTTTCATGCTCAAACCGTCTTTAATCCCTTGCGAATGGTGTAACGCGAAGCCCCTTCTCTTACTGTCGGCGCTTTTTATTGCCCCCGATGCCCGGGCTGGCGATCGCGTCCCTCGCCTTGTCTTACCTGCCGAATATGTTGCCTCATCTCAGCCCGCCCTACAAGTCGCCGATGCCACCCGAGAAATTCTGACGCCAGAAGTGCCGGCGGATCCCCTCAACAGTAACTATCCCATCCCTTGGCATTGGGTCATGGCCACTTATGCCGATTTGAAAGAAAACCCCTATCCCGATCCCCGTTACTATCGCAGTTCTTCGTTAATTTCTCCCGATGGCCTTTATGCGGCTTACAGTCGCATTGCCATGCAGGTTGAAGAACAATTGTTTGGCAGTCGCGTCAGCAGCGTGATGTTTTTGGAAAACCTAGAAACTGGGGAATTACAAACCATTACCGCATCCTCTCCGTTGGCGGAAGATTCCCTCGGGGGCTCGGATCGCCAACCCGGAGCCATTTCCATTCTCATTCCCGTCTCTTGGTCGAAAGAAGGCGATCGCCTCCTGGCTCGACAATTTGAAGGTTTATTCAGCGCCTCAGATGCCTCGGACTATGCGGTGGTGTGGAACCGCCAGACGAGAATTACCCGCACGATCGCCCCAGTGCGGGTTCAATACACGAATGCTGTTTTACTCGGTTGGAGTACCCTTTATCCCCAACAAGTTCTCTTTCAAGCCGGGGTCTTAGGAGAAGAAGACTGGCCGTTTTGGGCGGTGGATCTCGACAGTCAAACGACCTTAGCGAACGATGATAAACCCATCGTTTACGGTCGGTTTCAACAACCTGTTTGGACGGGGCCGCAAGCAAGATGGTAAAAGCTGTTTCATGGTGCGATCGTCGATTGATTGAATCTGCGATCGCGCTCATTTTTTATGGTTGTTGAACGGGGATCTCGATCGAAAATGCAGTTTCTCCGGGTCGAGACCTACAGGACAATTTGCCGTTGTGTTTTTCCGTCACGATCTGCTAGCTAATGGATAACCCCAAACCCGTCCCTTTCCCGACCCCTTTGGTGGTAAAAAACGGATCGAAAAGTTTGGCTCGGGTGGTTTCGCTCATTCCCGGACCGTTATCGCTGATGCGAATGAAAATATTTTCTCGTTTTCGTTGGGTTTGGATGCGAATTTGACTGGGGTTTTCTCGGATATGTTCGGGGGTGCGATCGCGATCGCGTTCCTCTAAAGCATCGATGGCATTACCGAGTATATTCATAAACACCTGATTGAGCTGTCCCGCATAACATTGCACCCGGGGCAAGTCTCCGTATTCTTTCAGCACCTGAATTTCTGGTCGCCAATCCTGCGCCCGCAAGCGGGTTTTCAGGATCGTTAAGGTACTGTCAATCCCCTCGTGGAGATCCACATCTTTGACCTCCGCTTCGTCGAGACGGGAGAAGGTGCGCAGGGATTTGACGATTTCGCCGATGCGATCGGTGCCGACGCGCATGGATTGAAAGAGTTTCTGCAAGTCGGTTTTGAGAAAATCGAGGTCGATCGCTTCAATTTCCGCGCAGATATCCGGATGGGGTTGGGGATAGTGTTCTTGATAGAGATCCAGCAATCCCAATAAATCTCCCATATATTCGTCGGCATGAACGAGATTGCCGTGAATGAAGCTGACGGGATTGTTAATTTCGTGAGCCACCCCCGCCACCATCTGCCCCAAACTGGACATTTTTTCGCTTTGAATCAACTGGGTTTGAGTCCGTTGCAGTTGCGTGAGAAGCTCCTCAAGCTCTCGGGCGCGAGTTTGACTTTGAGCCAAGATATCGGCTTGGTTGAGGGCGATCGCGACTTGAGCGATTACGGCTTCGAGAAATTCTACCTCATCATCCTGCCAAGGCCGCACGCTTTGGTGGTGTATGCAGGCAATGATTCCAAAATTCCCCGATTCGGAGCGCACCGGGAGAACTAACATGGACTTGTTCCCTAAATCCATCAAGATTTCTTGCACGGCTGAATCTTGCACCGTGGCAATATCGTCCAACCGTAAAATTTGCTGGCGCAGCAACAGTTCCGAAAGTGCGCCAAAGTTGGCCGCGTGATGCTGTCCGACAAAACTGGGCAAATCAGGATTTTGCACCTCGGCAATGACATCCCAATAGGCGTCCCGGGCATCCCGGACGTACCAAGCAAAGTGACAGCGATCCACCTGAAGAAAGCCCTGAATTTCTTGCACTGTCGTCTGGAGAATGCGATCGAGATTGAGAGAGGTGCGAATTTCATTGGCAATTTGGTTGAGCAGTTGCTCCTGTTGTGCCTGTTGGTGAATTTGTTCGGCCGATTCGATCAGAGCAATTTCGGCATGTTTGCGCTGGGTGTCATTGAGTGCCGATCCTATCAATCCGATCGCCTCTCCCTTCTCATCCCGCCAGATCCCGCCGGTCCCCCGCAGCCATTGAATCTCCCCGTTGGGGAGCAAGATGCGGTGTTCGAGGTCGTATTCTTCCTCGGTTTCGAGGGTGTGGAAGATGGTTTGGGTAACGCGATCGCGATCCTCGGGGTGAACTACAGCCAGATACGCATCAAATGTTCTGTCAAAAGTGCCGGATTCCAAGCCGAGAATGGTCTCCATGCCATCCGACCAAATGACTTCATTTAGGTTGCGATTCCAACTCCAACAGCCCATTTTGCCGGCTTCTAGGGTCATTTGCAAGAGAGTATCTTTATCCCGCAATGTCTGTTCTCGACGATCGCGATCGCGTTCCAGCCGGACTTTCTCGCTAATGTCCCGCACGACGACCAAAGCATGGGTTTTCCCGTTATAAGGGAAGGGAATCCCTTTGACATCAATGTCAATCGTTTTACCGTTGCGATGAACATTTTGTGCGTGACAGGTAAAGACGCGACCGGCGCGAACTTCTTCGATAAATTGAGCCAAGAGGGGGTGAGAATTGGGGTGAACGATGTCGGTAAAGGGCAAGGCGAGAAACTCTACGTGGGAATAGCCGTGTATCCGGGGATAAGCGGGATTGACTTCCACCAGTTCTCCAATTTCCAGATCGACAATACCCAAACCATCAACAATGGTTTCAAAAATTTGGCGGTACTGCGCCTCTTGCTGGCGCAAGCGTTCTTCGGCGGCTTTGCGATCGCTGATGTCACGATCGATGCCCCGATAGCCCCGGACATTTCCTTCCCCATCCAACAGGGGAACGCCACTGGTTTCTAAAATGACGGGATGTCCGTCTCGATGAAGATTAATGCTTTCGATTTGCTCGATCGCTTCTCCCGCGCGGACTTTCTCCGCAAAAATCGGCTTCAGTCTTTCGGCTTCCCCTCGAGACATTAAATCGAAGGCCGTTTTGCCGAGTATTTCTTCGGCGGTGTAGCCTAAAAGGGTTTCGACTTGGGGACTCGCGTAGGTATACACGCCGTGGCGATCGCATTCCCAAATCCAATCATTCAGGGTTTCGACTAAACCCCGGAAGCGTTCTTCACTCTGGCGCAAGCGTTCTTCGGCAGTTTTGCGATCGGTAATATCTCGCGATACGCCGACGGTTAAGCCGATCCGGCCGTCTTCGTTACGAATGGCGGATTTAATCGTGCTAAATTGCCGAACGATTCCATCATAGCGAGTGACAGGTTCTTCGACTTCAAGTGTTTCTCCGGTGGTAAAAACATAGGCATCATCGCGAATGTACTGTTGGGTGTAATCGGGATCGTTGAAAGAAGCATCAATTAAATGGAGTAATTCTGCATTGCTCATCCCGTAGTAGTCGCGAAAGGCTTTATTGGCCCAGACAATCCGAGATTTTTCGCCTTTGACCAATACCATATCGGTAATAGCATCGAGAATCTGTTGATACTTGGCTTCACTCTCGCGCAAGGCTTGTTCGGCAGCCTTGCGATCGCCGATATCGAGGGCGGTTCCCACGAGGCGATAAACGCGTCCCGTTGCATCTTTGAGGGGGTTGATCGTGGTTAAGAACCACATTTTCCCCTCGGGAAAGTCGCGACATTCTTCATAAGCATAAGAGGTCTCCGCCGCAACGGCACGCTGGAAGTCTTGACGAATGGCCGCCGCTTGTTCCGGGGCAAAAACTTCCTCGAGGGTTTTCCCCGCAATCTCTTCGGTTTTCAGTCCCGTGACGGTTTCGGCCATGCGGTTATAACTGCGATAGCGCATTTCTCCCCCTTCATCGACATCCATGACGAAAATGGGGTGAGGAACGCCGTCATAGATGTTGCGCAAGAGCTGTTTTTGTGCTTGCAGTTCTTCTTCGGCCTGCTTGCGATCGCTGATATCTCGCATGACTGCCGATAAAAATTCCAGATTGCCCCGGTCGTCCTGATGGGCGAGAATGGTTTGAAAAACGGGAATTTCCCGCCCGCTTTGACTGCGCAAGATCGTTTCTCCTTGCCAGATTCCGGTTTGGATGGCTGTCGGGATGGCTTCGCTGGCAATTTTTTGACGGATTTCCGGGGGATGGCATTCCCGGATGGGGACGAGATCGACCTCTTCGGGAGCAATTTCTAATAATTCTTGTCCGGCAGGGTTGAGATAGAGATGATTGCCCTTGGCATCGGCCATGCCGATAATATCGGGAGTGGTTTCGACAATGGCCAGCAGGCGTTGCTGTTCTTTTTCGATGCGCTTGCGATCGCTAATGTCAATGGCGATCCCATCCCAAACGATCGCGCCGTCTTCTTGTCGTTCCGGTTTGGCAATAGCTTGCACCCATTTTTCCCCTCCCCTCGGGGTCGCGATCTGGTGTTCGGAGTAAAAGCTGTCGAGGGTTCGTGCGGATTCTTGTATGGCTGCGTTGAGGGAGTCGCGATCCCCCGGCTCGAGCAAATCGAAGACTTGCAGAAAATCCTCGGGCTCGAGTTCGTAAAGATCGCGACTTCCTTCCGAAACATAGGGAAAAGAGGGAGTCCCGTCCGCTTCGAGGCGAAACTGAAAGATTAATCCCGGTACGTTATCGGTCAATCGTTGCAAACGAGCTTCGGTGGCGCGCAGTTCCCGCGTTCTTTCTTCAATTTTGCTCTCTAACTCCTCATTGATTTGTTGGCGTGCGAGTTCTGCTTGTTTGCGCTGGCTGATGTCGCGAAAAATGCAAATAAATGTTCCTGTTTCGGTGAGATTCAGAGACAGTTCTTGAACGAAGGTACTGCCATCTTTGCGCTTGGCGGTGGCTTCTCCCTGCCAACAGCCATTTTGCTGAAGTTGGGGGACGACTTCGCGATGAAAGCGTTCGATTTCGTCGGGGTTGTAAAGCACTTGCCAGTTTTTCCCCAAAAGCTCTTCGGGGGCATCGTAACCGAACATTTGAGCGTGAGCCTGATTGACATAAATCAATCCCTCTCGGGCGGTCGAAATGCCGATGCCATCGCTGGCATCCCCCATGGCGATCGCCTGTCGCTTTAATTGTTCTTCGGTTTTAATGCGATCGCTAATATCTGTAAAGATTCCCAAAATGCCGATGATATTGCCGTCATCGTCCCGCACTGGGATTTTATTGGTTTTCGACCAACGCTGAGAGCCATCTGCTTGCGGTTGGGGTTCGATAATGGCTAAGGTTGGCGTGCCGGATTCGAGAACGCGGCGATCGCCTTGCCGATAAAATTCGGCTTCCTCCGGACTCCAAGGTAAATCGCGATCGGTTTTCCCGACAATTTCTTCCGGTTCGGATAAACCCGCCGCCCGCGCCATATACTGATTGCACCCGAGATAAACCGAATGGCGATCTTTCCAAAATACGGCTTGGGGAATATTATCGATCGCCGAGCGCCAAAATCGTTCCGACTCCGAATGCTTCTCTCGCCAACCAGCCAACTCGTCGCGAGTGGCTTGTAACTCCCGAGACTGTTGGTTGAAAAGCTGCTGAAATTCTGTCAATTGCTGTTGCAGCCGTCGGTTATCGTCCTCGAGTTGGGTGATTCGTTGTAGGTCGTTTTTGCGTTTCTTAGGGATTAGTTTTTTAGCGGGTCCCTCGGCTCAATTCTCAAGATTGTTGCTAGAACGTAGATCGCACATCCCGAAATGCAGGCTGTTTCTCCAATTTTTAAGATTCTCTCAATTTTACAAAATATTGGTGAAAAACTTGTGAAACCAACAAGATCGGTTTTTTTTCTGTTGATGAAAATTAGATGACGTGGAAGGTTACAACATTGACTAACGAAAGATCGAGGGTTGGCGCTATTGCCATAGAGAGCTGCGATCGCACTACAGTTCGTTGTTGTTGCTCTCAGCCCGATCGGAGCGCTAAAGCGCAACAACGAGCCGATCGTCTGTAGTTAGTATTGAGAAAATTGGTACAACTTTCCAAGTCGTGAAGATAAGCTCTCACTGAAAACCACGCCTTCTCATCCTAATAATCAGGTCAGCGACTATCGCTGTTTTGAGCGTGAGTTTTGAGAGTATATTGCGTGATTGATGGGAGAACGAGAGATTTATCAACCGATGCTTAAAAAATTTAGCTTGAATCCATTGTTACGATGACCTTGTGGCAGATCGAGAAATCTCGGCAAACGCTGTAACCCGCATTCTTTCGTGGGA
>JBFRWJ010000071.1:0-4324 GCA_051439525.1 Spirulina sp.
GCTCGCGATCGGGTTCTCCCAAAAGCGGTTTATTTTTAATCACCCCTTGATAAATATTTTCTCCCCCCAATTGTACTCCCAAAGCCGCCGCATAAGAACATTCACTCCAGCCGGAATTGGGGCTGGGATCTTGGGGAGCATCCCGACGACAGAGAGCGAACACTTGCCTCGGTTTCCCCGATAAAAGAGCAATGGCGAGAACGGTAAAACGACAGGGCAGCCAAGTCAAAATATCTTCTAATTTAGCGCTAAACCAACCAATATCGGTGTAAGGTTCTCTCAGATAGCCTACCATTGAATCGAGGGTGCTCGCGGCTTTATACGCCAAACAGAAGGGAACGCTGCCGATGGGAAAAAATAGCCCGACAATGGCATAAAATAAGGGAGCGGTAACGCCATCCGTAGCATTTTCGGCAATGGTTTCCAAAACAGCGCGTAAAATTTCTGCTTCGGATAAATTGGCCGTTTCTCTGCCAACATATAGACTTAATTTTTCCCGAGCGAGTTCTATTTTTCCCTCGGTTAAAGGGTCTAAAACGTCCATGGCAGCAGCTCGCAAACTTCGCCCGGCGAAACAACTTCCCAAGAGAAGACTAGCCATCGCCATACCCAACCCAGGATGGATAAAATTGGCGCTCGAAACGAGCGCCAATCCCGCGATCGCGCTGCCCAAAATCAGGATTCCTGCCAATAAAACCCCGAAATAACGTTTAACCCATGGGTGCGGGTTGAGTTGGAAAATCAATTGAGTCAGAGATTGAATCGTCGCTCCCATCACCTTCACCGGATGGGGAAAACTCCAAGGATCGCCGATAACGCGATCGAGAAGCGCGGCAAAAATCAGAATCAGCAGTGAATTGTCTCGAATCGATACGAGCATCATAACAGGGGTCAGAACTTGGCCAAGAAGATAAAGCGATCGCCTGACTTCGCTTTCGGAAGTGAGAGGGCTTTCCTTAAGAGTTTAGATTTTGGGAGCGCGATCGCGCAATCCTTCATTCTTCTTGCTTTTCCGCGTTCATTAACTGGCTCATCTCTCTTCGACCCATCGTTAAACCTCCCCATTTCTCCCCCATTCATATTACCGATCCATTGTTTAACTTTTGTAAAAGATTAAAATTTAAACCTATCGTTGGGAAACCTATAGAATATACACTTAATGTTCTCTTGCATTTTGGGGGGTTTGTACAAATGTATACTTCATTGCAGCCGACCCGAACGCCGTTGTCTTCCCAAACTCATGATTATCGGAGATTCTCGGGGGAATATTCGCACTTAGGGATTGAGAATACCTACTTTTTGGCGTTTAAGTCAGTTGCCGAATTGCTCGGGCTTCAGGGCGATCGCGGCAAGCGGGCACTCGATTTTGGTTGCGGGACGGGGCGATCGACTCGTTTTTTACAAAGCCTAGGATTCGATACCGTGGGTGTTGATATCAATCCCTCTATGTTGAGTCAAGCGCGACGGACGAGGGATGGTGAATATTACCAACTGAATTCCAAAAAGTTACCCTTTCCGGCGCAACGCTTCGATCTCATCTTCCAAAGTTTTGTGTTGTTCGAGTATGGTTCGCTTTCTCAGACGATCGACACATTTGAGGAGTTGAACCGCGTCTTGGCCGATCGTGGAATCGTCATCGTTGTGACGGGCTCGGAAGATTACTATGTCCGCGATTGGCTGTCATTTAAGATGGATGATTCTCGGGAGCGACCATTAAAGTCGGGTGACACGGTTAAAGTCTCCATTCGAGGTACGGACATCGTGCTATTTGACTATTACTGGACAGACCGCGATTATCGACAGGTTTTCCAACAAAGTGGATTTAAAGTGGTTGAAACCTTACATCCCCTCGCCCGAGGCGATGAGCCGTTTGCTTGGGTCAGTGAATGCGAGTTTCCCTGCTGGACGATTTACGTCATCGAAAAGCAGTAATTGACTGGTTTTTGGCGAGTTATCCCAATTCTCGAAACCCCAATACAGAATTACGAATGGGTATTAGCTCGCGATCGTTATCAATAAAGGATTTTAATTTATGGTTACCGAACAGCTCCACTCAACCTCAACCCGCGTGCACGAGGGTGATAACATCGTGCAAGTCGTGCTTGAAGATATTGCTCGAACCTTTGGTACTGGGGGAGGGACAGTTCATTTCAGTGGTATTGATACCCACAAGTTCCTGTCAGTTAATCCAGAGCAAATTTTGACTCAACTCCAACAACTGGTGGAACAAGGAATCGAACACCAAATTCTCACCCATCCCGAAAATATGCCTCGGCTGCAAGCCAGTCAAGTAACCTGTCGTTGGATGCCGGAACATTTTTTCAGTCCTACCCCCATTTGCGTTTATGGTCACAAAGTGGCCACCATTGCTTGGGGTTCTCCCCATCGTGCCGTAGTGATTGAAGATTTTTCCGTTGCGGATGCTTATCGCAAGCAGTTTCTTTGGATGTGGTCGCAAGCGGAACAGCCTTCGGTTCAAAGCAACACCCTTGAAGGCAAAACCCGTTTGGCTGAAGGGATTATCAAACGCTATGGCGGACGAATTTCTTACATCACCTCTAAAGATCGCAGTCTGTTCCGGACTTTCCGGGAAAAGGATGGGAATCCGGGCTATGGCAACAGCTTTTACTATCTTTGCCAAGCGGTTAATGGGTTGGGACCGGATGGTTTGGGGCTGAAATATTTCGACGGTAAGATGCTGGTGACGATTGGTCTTGGCGATCGCTTTTCCTTGGGTGGAAACTGGCACTATCACGTCGTCAACCCCATGGGAGAGTTCGATCCCGAACGTTTATTCGCGTTGTGCAAGCATTTGCTGGAGTTGAGCGGCGTTCCGGTATTCGTGAAAAAACTCGAGCGCGAGGAACGCGATCGCTTACTTGAGATTGGATTTTCCCCGATTGAAGATTATCCTTGGCACGCTCAAGCGATGGAAGAAGACGATACCTTTCCCGAGCAAATCGTGGATGTCGATGGGGTGCTGAAACGATTGGAGCGCTACGAAGCAACCAGCAGTTTGAAGCGCAACTACCGTCGGTATTGTAGCAAATTTGAGGAACAAACGACTTGGGAACCTCTAGGTAAAGATTATCACCCCGACAACTCAGTGGAGGCCGAGGCGATCGTTCGAGAATTCTTTGATTATCTCGATATCAAGCAGTTACACATCTCTCGTCCTAGCGACTACGACAACATCATCCACTATCCCCCCATCGGAAATAATGGCAAATCCTATTTTGCTCAGTTGGTTCGCGTTGCCGGGGAAGCTGCTGGTTTCTTTGCCATGGAACCCGTGAGCCAAGATATGGCAGGACTATACGCCAGCATTGCCCTCCATCAGAAGTTTCCCTATCTGTCAGAGTATTTGGTAGTCGAATGTTGCAAGGTATTGAAGCAAGCGGGATATCGCTATTTGAACTTAGGTGGCTCGGAAACCTCTGGGTTGTTTGGCTTCAAGGAAAAGTTCTTTCCCGTTGACCAAAACAGAATGTATTGGGTTGTATACAAGGTGTAACTCCTTCCTGCTACGAAACCTAAAAATAGAGATTGAGAGTTAGCCATTGATTTTAATCAATGGTCGTCGAACGAGACGGGTTAAAACCCGTCAAGATTTCTTAATAAGAAAGACCCGATTATGTGTTAATATAATGTACAGTAACAAATTATGTGTCGTTTTCAAGAAAATTAACAAATTCAGTGTCGTTTCCCAAAATCAAGAATTTCCCAATTTTTGTAAAGTTTAACAAATATTTTGTCGTGGAAACTATAACAATGATACACTTGAATACATAAAAACATTTTTGTTTGTATAAACAAATTTGTACGATGAAAGACTCTCTCAACGAATTAGAAGCTAAAGATAGCGATCGCACTCAAAAAGAAACCAATACGATCGCCTCAGAAAATTTGTCCGCCGAGGCACAACTTAAACTGGAGATTATCCAAAATTTGCAAGAGCCGTGCGATCGCAAAACTTATGGCAAAAAATTAAAAGAAGCGGCGGAGAAATTAGGGAAATCGGTGCGAACGGTACAGCGCCTCGTTCGACAATGGGAGCAAGAAGGTTTAACTCAGATCTTGCACCAAAAAACGTTGATGGGAATAACGGAAGGCTGAAATCCTTGTGTAGAGCGAATTTGAGAGAGCGATCGCGAAAAAAATGGAGTTGGGTGTTAAATATTAATAAAAATCAAAAAAAATGGAGAATATGAGGGAGATCAATCTTATGTTTTTTAACCCCACATTCCGCACTTCAACATGTAGCACAAAAGGTTACAAGTTTCCCCGGAGGAGAGTGAGCAAAAATGCTTATTCAAAAAGATGA
>JBFRWJ010000072.1:0-20964 GCA_051439525.1 Spirulina sp.
CCATTGAAGACCTCGCCGAACTCATCCACGACTTAAAAAATGCCAATCGCGAGGCTCGCGTGAGCGTGAAATTAGTCTCGGAAGTCGGCGTGGGAACGATCGCCGCCGGGGTTTCCAAAGCCCACGCGGATGTCGTCCTGATTTCCGGCTTTGACGGCGGTACCGGAGCCTCTCCCCAAACCTCCATCAAACACGCGGGACTGCCTTGGGAATTGGGGCTAGCAGAAACTCACCAAACCCTCGTCATGAACAATCTCCGCAGTCGCATCGCCGTGGAAACCGACGGACAGATGAAGACGGGGCGCGATGTGGTCATGGCAACCCTGTTGGGGGCGGAAGAATACGGTTTCTCTACCGCGCCTTTAGTGAGTTTGGGCTGTATCATGATGCGGGTTTGTCACAAAAACACCTGTCCCGTCGGCGTAGCCACCCAAAACCCGGAATTGCGCAAGAATTTCACGGGAGATCCCCAACATACCGTCAACTTTATGACCTTCCTCGCGCAGGAAGTGCGGGAAATCATGGCGCAATTGGGCTTCCGCACCATCAATGAAATGGTGGGTCGCACGGATGTTTTGGAACCCAAACAGGCGATCGACCATTGGAAAGCCAAGGGCTTGGATTTATCTCCCATTCTCCACCAACCGGAAGTTGGGGAAGAGGTGGGACGCTATTGCCAGATTCCCCAGGATCACGGCTTGGAAAAATCCCTCGATATGACTGTCTTGCTGGATCTCTGCGAACCGGCGATCGCTCGCGGGGAAAAAGTTACGGCGACCTTACCCATTAAAAACACCAATCGGGTCGTCGGAACCATCCTCGGCAACGAAATCAGCAAGCGCCACTGGGAAGGACTGCCGGAAGATACCATCCATTTAACCTTCCAAGGCAGTGCGGGACAAAGTTTCGGGGCTTTCGTTCCCAAGGGAGTGACCTTGGAATTGGAAGGAGATGCGAACGATTATTTCGGCAAGGGATTGAGCGGCGGCAAACTCATTCTCTATCCGGCCAAAGTTGCTCCTTTTGTCGCCGAAGAGAATATCATCGTCGGCAACGTCTGCTTCTACGGCGCGACGGGAGGAGAGGCCTACATTCGCGGCATTGCCGGGGAACGCTTCTGCGTCCGCAATTCCGGGGTTCGCGCGGTTGTCGAGGCGATCGGCGATCACGGTTGCGAGTATATGACGGGCGGTAAAGTCGTCATTCTCGGCCAAACCGGACGCAATTTTGCGGCAGGAATGAGCGGCGGGATCGCCTACATTCTGGATGAGGTGGGCGATTTTGCCACCCGTTGCAACATGGAAATGGTGGGACTGGAAACCCTTGAAGACCCGGAAGAAATTCGGGAAGTGCAGGACATGATCCAGAAACACGCGAACTATACGGGCAGTACCAAAGCAGCGCAAGTCTTGCAGCAGTGGGAGGAAATGACTCCCAAGTTCGTCAAGGTGATGCCGCGAGACTACAAGCGCGTCCTCCAGCACATTCAGAAGGCACTACAAGCGGGATTGGGCGGCGATGATGCCCTTTCCGCCGCGTTTGAAGAAAACGCCCGCGATATCGCCCGTATCGGCGGCAGTTAATCACCCCCAGCCCCTCCCCAGAGGGGGGCAAGCGGGAAGCAACCCGTAACCAATAACCGACAACAAACAACAAAGACAATGGGAAAAGCAACTGGATTTATGGAATACCTGCGCGAGGTGGCTGATGAAGTGTCGCCGAGCGATCGCATTCGCAACTGGGACGAGTTTCACTTGGCGATGTCCGAGGAACGATTGCGGGATCAAGGGGCGCGGTGTATGGACTGCGGTACGCCCTTCTGTCATACGGGCATAGAAATCAGCCGCATGGCAAGCGGTTGCCCGATTAATAATTTAATCCCGGAATGGAACGATCTGATTTATCGGGGTTTGTGGAAAGAGGCACTCGATCGCCTGCACAAAACCAATAATTTCCCCGAATTTACCGGGCGGGTTTGTCCGGCTCCTTGCGAGGGGGGGTGCGTGTTGGGCATTACCAACCCCCCCGTGACGATTAAAAATATCGAGTATTCCATCGCCGAGAAAGGTTGGGAAGAAGGCTGGATTTCCCCGAATTTGCCCGCGCAACGAACCGGGAAAAAAGTGGCGATCGTCGGCTCGGGTCCGGCGGGACTGGCGGCGGCGGCTCAGTTAAATGCGGCAGGGCATTGGGTAACGGTGTACGAACGAGCGGATCGTCCGGGTGGGTTACTCATGTATGGCATTCCCAACATGAAGCTCGATAAACAAAAAGTGGTATTGCGCCGCTTGGAAACCCTCGAAGCGGAAGGTGTAACTTTCGTTTGCAATACGGAAATCGGCAAAGATTTGCCCGTGGAGAATTTATTAAAGGAATTCGACGCAACGTTACTTTGCACGGGATCGACGCGCCCTCGGGACTTGCCGCTCGAAGGACGGGACTTGCAGGGCATTCACTTTGCCATGGAGTTCCTCACGAAAAACACGCAAACGGTTTTGCAGGGCAGTCCGGTAGACCGCTACATTTCGGCGGCAGGGAAAGATGTCGTCATCATCGGCGGCGGCGACACGGGAACCGACTGCGTGGGAACGTCTATCCGTCATGGTTGCAAGAGCGTGACTCAGTTGGAAATCATGCCCAAACCCGCCGAAACCCGCGCGCCTTCCAATCCCTGGCCCGAATGGCCGAAAATTTATCGCATGGATTACGGGCAGGAGGAAGCAGAGGCCATGTTTGGGGCGGATCCTCGCACCTATCTCACCACAGCGACGAAGTTTGAAGGCGATGAAAATGGGGCGCTGAAAGCCGTGCATACGGTACAGGTGCAATGGATGCCCGGAGAAAATGGGCGCTTTACTCCCCAACCCATCGAGGGGACGGAAAAGGTCATTCCCGCGCAATTAGTTCTGCTGGCGATGGGTTTCCTCGGACCCGAGCAGCCTCTCCTCGATGCCTTGGGACTCGATCGCGATCCCCGCAGCAATGTCAAAGCAGAACACGGTCAGTTTACCACCAGTATCCCCGGAGTCTTTGCGGCGGGAGATTGTCGCCGGGGTCAAAGTTTGGTGGTTTGGGCAATTAATGAAGGCCGAGGCGCGGCGCGGGAGTGCGATCGCTATCTCATGGGCGCAACTCGTTTGCCGTAAAAACGGGAAGAACAAGGAACAGCATTTAGGGCGGGCATGGCTCGCTCTTTTTTGTCTTCGTAAATGGGCGATCGCGCATTCGAGAACGAGTCTTGCAAGAAGCTAAATTATTATGAGAGGCGAACTCCTGAAAACCTCGAACGACTTACCCATTTATCCGACTCCCGTTCGCCATCCTCAAACTCAAGAATATGCCTTTGATGCCAAGGGGGATCTCGTCGTCTGTCCCGTCCGGCGAGACGAGAGGGGCGCGATCGCAGAATATCAAGGCATTCCCCAATTTCATCCCCCGGCTTATCAAGCGCGTGACAGCCAACTGTACCTCAAGCAAGACGAGAAAGGCAACTATATTTTCTGTGAAGTCGAACGCGATCGAGCAGGTAAGATTTTGCGCAATCCTTCCGGTCAACCTCTTTTCCAAACCTCGTTCGGAAAATGCAAAAATCCGTAATATTGTTAAAGAGGGAATTTGCAGATTCCCTTCCCCTGCTCTTGTAAAACTGTTATGTCCCGACGCTATTGGCTCGATCTGGTTGAATATCTGTTCCTGGGTAGCTCCGTGGTGGGCACGATCGCGGCCATCGCCACCCAACAAGTGGCCTATGCTGCCGTTCCCTTAACCCTGACTGTCGGCTTAAATATGGACAACCGACGGCGCATCCATCGCTTGTCCCAACAGCAACAAATCACCGGAGCCACCCACTTCGATCGACTGATCGAGCCGCTAGAAGAACAGTTGAACGAACTCGAGAGCCTAACGCGATCGACCCAGAGCCAAACCCACGAAAATACGGCCAAATTCAAAGAAACGATCGCGGAATTTCATAAAAGTCTCAATCCCCTCAAAGCCCGAGTCGAACGCTTGCAGGTTCAATTTCAGCAAACCGACACCCGCACCCAACAACAAATGCGGGAGTTAAAAGAAGCGCAACAACAAAGTACGGAAACGGCATTCGAGCAAATCGATAAATATTTTGAACGCATTAAAGGACATTTGGGAGAGCTGGAAGTGATGGCCGGGAAAACCGAGCCGGATACCCTCGTCCAACTGGGAGAGTTGCAACAAACCGTTGCCCAATTTCGCGAATCCATCGAGCCCCTCAAGGGACAAGTCGCCGACATCGATCGCCGTATTGCCCATCTCAATCCCGAAACCGAGCACGAAATCCTACAATTGCGACAGTTGGTGCAACAGTACAACGAAACCGCTCGCGATCGGGCCTATCAACTCGTCGAACCCTTGAAAGTACAGCTCGAACAGGTGAAGTCTCTCGCCCGGGAAACCGATCCGAAAATCGAGAGACAACTGGAAGATTTAAAAGCCGCGATCGCGCGTTTTAAAGACTCCGCTCCTCCGTCCCCCGTCGTCGTTTCTTCTCAGCCCAAAGCCAGCCCCATCGCGGCGATGCCGGGATCGATGAAGGTGAAAGATCCCTCGGACCCCTATCACTGGCAATGCCTGCATATCCTGACGGGACATCGAAGCGGGGTCAATGCCGTGGCGATCGGTCGCAACGGTCAAGTTCTCGCCAGTGGCAGCGATGATAATACTATCGTGCTGTGGCAGTTGGCAACGGGTCAAGAAATTCGCACCTTGGGTCAACCGGAAAAGAATGGCTTTATGGGGATTAAGACCCTAGCGATCGCCCCAAACGGTCAAATCATGGCGAGCGGAGGGGCCGATAAAACCATTAAGCTGTGGCAGTTGGCGACGGGTGCGGAAACCGGGAGCCTTGCGGGTCACTCGGGAGCCGTGAAAGCCGTAGCGTTTAGTCCAGACGGACAGTTTCTCTTTAGCGGGGCCGACGACAAAACCGTAAAAATTTGGCAGTTAGCCACCCGCCAAGCCATTTTAACCCTGCGCGGGCATTCGGATTGGTTTACGGGGGTGAAGAGCCTAGCCGTGAGTCCGACGGGGGAAATGCTGGCCAGTGGCAGCGATGATAAAACGATTAAATTCTGGAAATTACCGACGGGAGAAAACGTGCATACGGCGATCGGGCATCATGGCAGTATCCGAACTCTGGCGTTTACTCCCGACGGACAAACTTTAATCAGTGGGGGAGAGGATGGCACGATCGCGCGCTGGAATGTAGAAACCGGACGCCCTTTGACCAGCTTCCGCGCTCATTCTGGGGGCGTTTACAGTTTGGCCGTGAGTCCCAATGGGAAGTTATTGGCCAGTGGGGGTTGGGATGGCGCGATCGCTCTTTGGAATTTGGCAACGGGTAAGGAATTATTGGAGTTGCGGGGACATTCTGCAGCCGTGACCTCCCTCGAATTCGCTCGGGAAAGTCATAGTAATGGCATGAAAGGGTTGATGTTAGTGAGTGGCAGTAGCGATGACACCCTGCGAATTTGGCGATCGGAATGAGGCACTCGGGAACGGGCAAGATTAGCGATCGCTCTCCCAGTTGGCAATGAGAGAAAGATGGGACAAAATAAGGATAGAACCCCTTGGGAGATTCTGATATGGAACCTTTAACCGCAAGCGCGATCGCGACTCTCGCTTTTACCGTAGCAGCAGAAAAGTTGACCGAAGCGGGATTGGGAAAGTTGAACCAGTTACGCGAGAAGATTGGGAAGAGGTTGCGCGGGAGATCGGAAGCAGAGAAAGTCTTAACTGAAGCAGAAAATGTCCCTCCCGAAGCAGTGGAAGTCGTTACGGGGTATTTGGAAGAGGAAATGCAGAAAGACCCGGACTTTGCTAAAGAAGTCAACGATCTGGCACAGGAGATTATCAATATCGGCAAGATTGAAAACTGGAGCGTAACGGGAGGTCAAGTGATTAAAGATAATACAGGGACAGTTTACGCGCCTTCGTTTGAGCAGATCGACGGTGACGTTAACTTGAATTATTGACTGAACCCGCCGGCACCGGAGCCGGACGAAAAAAATCCGCCAAAGTCTAATCTGCTTACCCAAGGCAACCAATTTATTGGACGGGAAGATGCAATTTCTGCACTAGATAATTGCATCTCTTCAGGAGAGAGAATTATAGGAGTTTATGGGATCGCCGGAATTGGTAAAACATCATTGGTTTTGGAGGTAGCCAGTCAATATGTAGAGTGTGAAAATAAGAAATTTGATGCAATTATTTTTGCATCAGCTAAAGAAGAAGAATTCCAAATAGGAGGTCAAAATAATCAAGTATTTCAGTGGAAACAGGACTATTTTATTGTGGATACACTCGAAAAAATCTGTGAAACAATTGGAGATACTTTGGAATATCAAACTATCCGGAAGACAAAAGGAAGTGCAAAAATCAAAAAAACATTTGATATTCTTAGAGAAAAATTCACTCTCTTGATCGTAGACAACTTAGACACAATTAAACAAAAAGAGAAAGCAGAAATAATCACATTTATAGAGCAGCTTTCTAAACGAGTACCTAATGTGCAAATAATGGTAACTAGCCGAGAGAGAATTGTAAGAAATAGTTTTAAGGATTTCGAGGTGACAGAATTATCAAAAAAAGATAGCCTCGCTCTAATTGAACAACAACTAAAAAACAAAAATAAAACGTTAACTAACGAGCAAAAACAAGAAATTTTTTCTCGTTTTCAAGGAGTACCGCTTGCTCTTATTTTTGCGATTGGATTTTTTTATATTAAGAACTCTTTAGAAG
The DNA here is from genome assembly GCA_051439525.1 of Spirulina sp. Taxonomy (GTDB): domain Bacteria; phylum Cyanobacteriota; class Cyanobacteriia; order Cyanobacteriales; family Spirulinaceae; genus CCY15215. The sequence continues at coordinate 6,775 of JBFRWJ010000072.1, forward strand.
AAGTCTTGGAACCTTTTACAGGGCAAGAATCGAGAAAGAGTCGCTGCCCAAATTCTGTAAATGAATTGACTTGCTATTGCTTTGAACGCTCTGTTCAAGTCCTTAAAAATGAAGCTCCTTATGCCTACCAACTATTCCTTGCTTTTTCTATTTTTTCTTCCCTTCCAACTCACGAAAATGCCTTAAAAGAAGTAGCAGGATTGGAAACTGAGTCATTTTAAAAAGCCATAAATTATTTAAAAAATATTTCTTTTATCCCGAATAATCAACAAGAAATAATGCTTCCTCTGATTTCAGAATACGCATTTCAAGAGCTTAAAGATCCTGATAATCAAGCATTTGAGAGAGAAGCACGAGAACGTTGGGTTAAGTGGTATTTCGATTTTGCTCGCAAGTATGGAGGAGTAGATTGGAGAGAGTGGGATGAGCAATATAAAAATTTAGAAAAAGAATGGACTAATTTACAAGCTGTTCTGAAATGGTGCGCTACTAAAGGAAGAGCTGAAGATGTCAGAGACTTGTGGAAATCTTTGCAAGATTATGCCAGCCTTTACGGGCATTGGGACGATCGTATTTTTTGGACAAGCTGGTTACGAGATGAATTTCTAAAGCGTGGAGATTGGGCAACTGTGATATATTCTATGTCAAGTCAGGGATGGACTCACACTCAGAAATTAGAACTCGACAAAGCCGAAAGATTATTATTGGATGCTTGGAAACTATCTTCCGATCAAAATTTCAATATCCGTTCTTCTTTAGCTAAGCATATTGCTTACCTTTATCTTCGCAAGCGCGATTATATGAAAGCAAAAGAATGGCTAAATCGAGAAAGAAAAATACTTAAGTATTTTCGTATCCGGAATAAAAAACGCGAGAATGTATTGAATAGATTGAAGGAAGAAGAAAGATCGCCAGAAAAAATTAAACTACTTCAGAATATTTTGGACAGAAGTGCCACAGAAAATAAACATCGTCTCGAGCGAAGTGAGATCAATATTTCTTATTATGAAGCAGAAATTTTGTTCTTAAAAGAAAAAGATTACGATCGAGCCAAAGAAAAATTTGAAGAAGTTTTCAAAAATGCTCGGGATATTCACTGGTTACGAAGAGCGAATTATGCTCAACACTGGTTGGGTGATATTGCCATCAAGCAAAATCGCTTAGAAGACGCTAAAAAACTCTTGGATGAAGGTTATAAAATTGCTAGGAGAAATAATGAGAAATGCTATATGGCTTATTATGAAAACTCTTTCGCCCATCTTTTCCAAAAATTAGAACAATTGGCAGAGTCTCGTCGTTGGGCAGAGAGTGCAAAGAAAAACTTCCACCTTCTTGGAATGGAGAAAGATGAAGAAAAAATGGAGTCTTTTCTTAATTCTTTAACTTAGTTTCCTCAACTCTATGAGGCGATCGCAGTATTACGATGGAAATAAACTTTCCGAGCGAAAATTATGATGAGGAAGGCTCTGCGGGTTCTGTCCCCTCTCATAGATGGGATTTTTGTAAAAAAATGTAAACAAAAAGTCTGCGAGTGCATAAAACAATCAATAAAGACCAGAGAACGGATTGAAATGTCGAACGAGATCGAGCCGAAAATATCCTGCGCGATCGCTCCCGACAGCCGATTTTTAAAGAACCTTTATCGCAACCAACATCGTGTTAAATTTCCCATCCAAACATCTCGGTTTTTTCCTCCTCTTTCCCAATATTTTCGGGTTTAAAGGAGGAGAGCAAGTTTATTCCGCCTTTCTTTTGCAAGCCTTGCAGCACCTTCACCCTCACGCCCGCTATCGAGTGTTTCTCAAATACGATAAGGTGACTTCTCCTCGCATTCCCGTAGCATCGCAAACTCGTTTTACCTGTTTGGGTAAATTTCCGCGCTGGTTGCAAAGTCTGCTGATGTTAGGCGGGACGATTATCATGGGGATTTTAGAACGCCCGCGCCTCGTTATTGCCACTCACCTTAACTACGGCATTGCTGGCTACTGGCTGAAACGCTTTACGGGAACGCCCTATTGGATTGTCGTTCACGGTTTGGAGGGTTGGGATCTCGTTCATCCCCAACGCCAACGCGCCTTGCGCCATGCCGATCGCGTGCTGGCGGTCAGTCGCTATACTCGCGATCGCCTCCTCGCCGAACAAAATCTCGATCCCGATCGCGTGGACATTTTACCCAATACTATCCTCGGCGATCGCTTTCGCATTGCTCCCAAGCCGCCTCATTTGCTGCCACGCTACGGTTTAAGTGCCAGCCAGCCCGTTATTTTTACTCTGACTCGCTTGGCGCGATATAAAGGTTACGATCGCCTGCTGCATGCGTTGGTTAAAATTCGCCGTCATTTTCCTGAAGTTCATTATCTTCTGGGTGGAAAAGGAGGCGATGCCTCTCGGATTTTAGCGCTGGCTCGAGAACTGGGCTTGCAAGATTGCGTCACCCTGACGGGATTCGTTCCCGATGAGGAATTGTGCGATCATTACAATCTCTGCGATGTTTTTGCCTTACCCAGTACGGGAGAAGGTTTTGGGATTGTTTATTTGGAGGCTTTGGCTTGCGGAAAACCCGTTCTCGGGGGCGATCGCGATGGGACGGTGGAGCCGTTGGATTATGGCAAATATGGCTGTTTGGTGAATCCTGAAGATACGGCGGCGATCGCGGATAATCTCATTGCGATTTTACAAAGGACTCATCCCAACCGAACGCTTTTCGAGCCGGAAGTTCTCAGGCAAAACGCCCTCGAACGGTTTGACTTTCCTCAATTTTGTCGGATTTTGGCGCGACTCCTCGAATCGTCTCGTTTGGTGCGCGATCGCGACTCCATGTTAGCGCGAGGGTTGGTAAGCTGATAATATCACCAACTGGCACGATTTCCCCTTCCCGGCATCTCCAAAATCATGCAACCCAATCGCCTTCCTCCCAAAAACTTCCCCCGCGTTCCCTTTGAACGGCGTTTTTACGCCTTTGCCATCGATTTAACCCTAACATGGCTGTTGAGTTCCTTTGCGGGCAAAGGTACAGTCCAAGCGGTAGTCTTTTTCCTGCTGTGGATTCTTTTGCGGGTGGTGGTCGTCGATAAAAATCAGGGTCAAAGTTTGGGGTCTTGGTGCATGGATATCAAAGTGCTGAACCTGCGCTTTCGTAAAGTCCCGGATATCTTTGAACTGGCCAAGCGAGAGGGGGTGGTTGGGGGACTGGCCATGTTTGCCGCGATCGGGTTTAATTTATTCTTTTTCAATCCCTTCTCAACCCTGTTGCTGGTTTCTCCCCTGATTATTGACTGCGCGATCGCTTATGCAGATGACGATTGGAATCAGGCCTTTCACGATCGCCTCTTCGGGACGGTGATGATTCAAACCAAGCGGGGATACTCTCTCGATATTCGCTTGCGCAGATGGCTTGCGGATTTTCGCTATCGTATGCGAAAATGAGAAATTGCGTTAAAAATTAGACACCGAATGGACTGACTGAAACTATGGCAAGTAAAAAGGGCGCTAGACTCATCATCACCTTAGAGTGTACGGAATGTCGCACGAACCCCGATAAGCGATCGAAAGGGGTTTCTCGCTATACGACCATGAAAAACCGTCGCAATACCACCGGACGGATGGAATTGAAGAAGTTTTGCACCCACTGCAACAAGCACACCGTCCACAAGGAAATCAAATAATCGATCCGTACTGTAAAAATTAGTCACAAATTAGGAGAGCAGAGAAAATTATGGCTTATTACCGCAAGCGTCTTTCCCCTATCAAACCCGGCGAACCCATCGATTACAAAGATATCGAATTACTTCGCAAGTTTATCACCGAACGCGGCAAAATTCTTCCCCGTCGTATTACCAATCTAACGGCGAAGCAACAACGGGATTTAACTTTAGCCATAAAACGCGCTAGATATATGGCTCTTTTACCCTATATCAATATTGAGAGCTAAAGCAAATTACCGATTTTTTCAGCAAAAGCGATCGCGTTGGCGATCGCTTTTTTTGACCGACAAAATACTATAAACAGAACCTCCTGCGATCGCCTTGAAACCTACTATACTTTCTCAAGAGCGATAATGGATTATTTCAAGACTCATAAGCAGAGCGGATATAATTAAGACGGTTTTCCAATCTTTCATAGAGTTCATCAAAAGTTAAACATAAAATAGGCACAGAATTTAAAATCATCTTATCCGATCGCCAGTTGAGTCTCCCTCGATCTTTTTCTCCAACAAATTGCGATCGTCCAATAATTAAAAGACCAATATTGAGAATCTCCAACAGCTAGATCGGTTTTAAAATCTCCCCACATATCAAACTCATAAGCAATTCGATCGTATCTTGCCATCTTTGGATTAAAAACACCCATAAAAGCAGATAGATTTTTCCTTTGTTTGAAAAATGGGAGAATCTCCTTCTGTTCGCTGAGTTCCGGCTTGGACTTTAATAGTTTTTTAAAGTCGTGAATTTCTTACAAGCATTTTTTGAGATCGAAAGCAATATTTTCAAAATCCTTCATTATACTTTTGCTTCTTCTTTCTTTTCTTCCTCTTTTAAGGAGATAAACATTTGTTGTAAAGAATGATAGGCATGATAATTAACAATTTCTAAAATTGTTATTATTTCTTCTTTAACGCGAATAATCGCTCTGAATTTTGGTGACAATTTTACTAAATAAGTATTTTCTAGATCGATTAACTTCTTCGACTCGCTAAGAATGGATTGCAAGTCATTCTGCAAACAAGTGGATAACTTTTTAACTTTTTCTTTGTCTGTGTTATCGAGAGATTCATAGGCAACTCTGGATGATTTTGTAAATTGAATTAGCATTGCTTTAACTCCTTTAAATGACAACAAGAAAAATAAAGTATATTTTTTACAATAGTTTTTATTTACATCAGTATAGCATGAATTCCACTATTTAACAGGATGGTCGATCGCGATCGCTTCGAGCAATACTATACCTTCTCAAGAGCGATCGCTAACCTACCGACTACAATTCATTATAGCAGAGCCAGCGATCGCCACTCTCGCCAACAAGGTTAAAATATATTCAGTCTTGGTCAAAAAATATGATACTCACTAGCGTTACTCTTTCGCCAACCGATCGCGATCGCCTTGAAACTTACTATACTTTCAGAGAGCGATCGCAAGTTCTGGATTTTCTCGAAAAATTTCCCTCGATCGTCTCCATTCTCCTTGCAGCCCCCGAGAAAATCTACCGCCATTTTCCTGAAAATACGCCCTTAATTTTGGAAATTGCGATCGACCCCGAATATCCCTCTTCTGAGGACGAAGAATTAACTTTACTCATTGCGTCAGATCTCGATCCCGATGAATCTCTCCAATATCTTTGGCAACTCGATCGAGATCTCGATCCGGACGATCTTAGCCAGAATGAAGGAAAATTATTGATTAATATTGGGTATTAATGAGCTTTGATTGGTTAGAATACTTGGAGTTAGCCCGACAACTGGCAGGAAGCGCAAAACTACCCGCGACTCGAGAATCAAGATTGCGATCGGCAATTAGCAGATCCTATTATGCTGCATTTATCTATGCCAGAAACAATTCTCGGAATTCACAACGGAGGAGGATTCGCGGGAATTAATAATTGTGAAGAAAAATTCGCACCAGATTGAAGCGCGATCGTGATAATTTTTGCCTCGTCCCAATTCATTTCAGTCTTCGATGAACTCGTTCCTAAATTGATGGGATAAGCCGGAAAACAAGCCGCACTAATACTGAGACGCAAACGATTTCCTTGTCGGATACAAATACAAGTTTCTTGCAAAGGAATTTGTATCGGATTAACCCGAGAATCAAGGCGAATATATCCCTGAGTGAAATTATAAACGTTGCTATTTTCTCGAACTTCAGAGACAATTGCACAAAGGTCAAAACTCTTTGTATCGGCTTGACAATATAACTCAACAATAATTTGACCAACAATGTGTAAATCGACAGCAAATGGCTCGCTGGTGTAAGTTAAAACGTCACTGCGACAATCAATCTGAGAACGTTCAAATGCCCCCGAGGGAAAAGCAACATGACCTCCCAAAGAAGGAACGGGTCGCCAAGGATCGTGAACGAGAATATCTTCTTCTCGCTCGTCACTGCAATGATTTAAACTTAATTTTCCCGCATCATCGCGCATACTCGCCAAACCATTACTGGTTAAATAATAGGCTATTTTTTCGACATCGGGAAACGTCTGATAATCCTGCCATCGATCGCTACCCATTTCAAAGAGACGCACGGGAGGTTGTTCTAAAATTCCCGTATCTTTTCCTTTCAGAAAATGGTCAAACCAGCGAATTTGTAATTTATCGACCGGACTGGCTGCATCTGGCCCGTAATCGATCGCGCCGACTTTTCTACCCCAAGGTAAATGTCCCCAAACTCCCACAATTAAATGTTGGGGTTGGCTGCATTGTTGTGCCATTTCTCGATACAAGCGTAACGTTCCTCGCAGATAACAATCAAACCAGCCGCCAATATGCAGCATGGGCAAATTGACATTCTTCAGATCGGGTTGAAATTGTTGCCAATATTCTCCGGGTTGAGGATGATTCAGCCATTCATAAAAAAAGGAACTCGGGGTATATTTTCGCAAGCATTCTCGAAAAGGTGGAGAGGGACTATAAAACGGTAAATTGCGAGACGCAGTATAAAGAATCTGATAAGCCTTAATATCTCCTTGTAAGCGTGCTGTTTCTGCGGCTAATTGTACCGCCCAACCCAAATTGGTTTGCAAACAAAACGCCCCATTTTCATAGCCCCAATCTGCATAAACATCGTAACCTAACATCCCCGGACAAAGCACTTTTAAGGCTTTTGGTTGACCTTGTGCGGCATAGAGTTGGGTCATCCCTTGATAGGAAAATCCATACATACCAACTTCTCCCGTACTTTGGGGGAGTTGAGCGGCCCAATTGACCGTCTCGATCCCATCTTCAATTTCATGGGTAAAGAGGTCGAATTGCCCCTCAGAAGTGCCGCGACCCCGCACGTCTTGAATGATGACAATATAGCCTCGGGCGGCGTACCATTTTGGGTGAGCGTAGACGACAGTAGAAGCGATCGCTCGTCCGTAAGGTTGGCGCATCAATAACACCGGAAATTTCCCCGTTGCATCGGGACGGTAAATATCTGCATCGAGACGAATGCGATCGCTCGTCAACAGGGAAGCCGTTTCTTTAATGACGTTGTATTTCAAGGCTACGATCGGGCTATTGTTCGAGGTTTATTGTAAAGCAAACCTTTCTCGAAAAAGAACAAAATATTCGAGATTGTCAAGTTATTGCAATGAAACTTCATTTTTGCGAGATTCTGCGTGAAGTTTGACAGCCTGTCTTTTGACAAGCGTTAAATTCCCATTCAAGATAATATGCGGTCGAAGCGCGGCAATCCCATTCGCCGAGAGCAATCGGCCCAGAGAGGGGTTTCTAGGTTTTGTTGGCTAATTTTTGGATATATTTCTCATGCACGATCACCAAGGAAAAACAAAGTTGATTGCGATCGGTATTGCTCCCCTGGGCTATATTTCGATCGGGGTTGTCCCGATGGGAGTTATTTCTATCGGTTTTGTGCCGATGGGGATTGTTTCTTTAGGAGCCGTTGCTATGGGGGTTTTCTCCGCCGGAGCCGTCGCCATGGGGATCTTAACAGGAGGCATTCAATCCATGGGTATTGTGAGCATCGGAGGAATGGGAATGGGAAATGTGAGAATTCCTCTTCATCACGACCATGGCGGACATGCGGAGCACGAGGAGGGCGAAGAAATGAAACCCGAAGCGCATCAACATCACGATGCTGATAAATCTGAGATGAATATGTCAAATTGAATTGGGGAGCGATCGCGTCCAATCAATATTGGAAATGGCTCGGGGAAACGAGACCGATCGCCCTTCTCCTGTACAATAATAATCGCGCAATCTGTAACTCGTGAGTTAACAGATTTTTTTGTACTATAATTAGCTTCTTTTGTCAATCCCCGTGACCCCAAAAATTTTCAGTTTCGCGAACTTTCAGAAAAAATTACCGAAATTACCATATCGGATTTTAGGAATTTCCCTTATTTTTGCACTGTTTATTGTCGGGTTATGGGTTAATTTTTGGGGTCAACCTCATATCCCAGTCGATGTCAAAATGTCTGCACGGGGGGCTAAAATTGTACGGGCATATTGGAACGATCCCAAAACTCATCCCCATGCCTATGAACCTATCATTGTCAATCCCTTTCAGGCTCAACAATTCAAGATTAAAATAGAACCCTTGGGGGAAAAAAATCCCGCCGCAGATGCCTATAAAGTTGCCATATTGCAAATCCAAACCCCTGAAAATGAGATTGATTGGTCGAAAGCTACTTTTACGGGAGAACAATGGACAGTTTTCAATCATCCTATTGCTTCTCAAGGTCAAATGCCAATGGCTTATAGTGAAAATGAAAAAGTACCAAAATTTCATATTCCTTTTGGAGAAAAAGAGTCAATCTCTGCAACCTTAAACGGAAATGATGTAGAAATTGTCTTATTAACGGGTCGCGATCAAGGAAAAGCTCGAGTAACGGTTAACGACCAAGTTCGAGAAGTCGATCTATTTAACAAAAGACAGGGAATCTCTATACTCAGTTTCCCAGCAACCGCCCCCGGGGATGAAAAACTCAGAAATTATCGTTTTAATATGCGAGCGACTCTGTGGCGAAAACTTCGCTTTTCTTTAGAAGAAAAATTTGAAGGGCGACTCAATATTTCAGAAGTTCGTATCAACGATCGCATTCTCCAACACGAGAATCATATTTTCTTTATTATCCCCAAAACGATTCTCTATCAAATCCTGATAAAACATTATTTGGTATTATTTTCAATCTTTTTAATCTCATTTTTTCTTATTTTCATCGGTTTAAATTTTATCAAGAATCGATACACAAAATTAATGCAAGCCATTTTATTATTCTCGCTCATCTCTTTGGGGATTTGGTGGACTGTAAAATCAGCTTTATTTGAAAAATTAGCTTATTCCCACGATCTGCTTTTCTTCATACAAACAGCGAGTTCTATTTTTAAAGATCGGCCGATTCTTTTTCATAATCGTTTTGGCAATTATGCCGGCATCCACAATAACTATTTAACGCTCTTTTTCTATCCGCTCACGGCTAAATTCGGAGCCTATGGAATTTTTATCATTCATACCGTACTCATTGGCTTGGCAATTTTTGCGATCGCGCATTTGGCTAACGCTTCTTCTCCTCGGAAACAATGGCGTTATTGTGCCGCGATCGCGGGCTTAATTTTCGGTCCGATTGGTTTTTGGATTTACGATCATCCCGTCTATGGATTCAACCCCGATCTGCTCTATTTACCCCTCTCTATTTTACTGGTGGCGAGTCTGGTCAAACAGTCAAAAGCAGCTTGGTTTTGGTCTGTTTTAATCATACTGGTAAAACAAGATGGAGCGGTTTTATGCTGTTCCATCTATCTCCTTTTTGAATTCTTACAACCTCTTCCTCAACTCAATGGATCGAAGACAAAACAATACATTCGCAAATTCCTCAAACTGGCTCTAATTTCCATGTTTTGGTTGGTTATTTTTGCCATAGGAATGTTAGTTATGTCTCTCATGCAATACGATCCGAGTGAGAGTCGTCTAGTCTTACTCCTTCAGGCAATTGCGGAATATACTCGAGAGCCAGAATTTTCATCAATTGTTTTCACGGGCTTTCGCAATCTTTTTCTTTTAAGTTTGGGAGGATTTCTCTTTTATCTTGTGGGTTTACCCATTCCTTCGCTAATTTATACATTAATTTGCAGCATTCCTCTTATCGTTGTCGATAGCATTAGTAGTTTCTTGTACGGACTCGAAACCTTCCCCGATAACTTCATTTGGGAACCTCGTTTTGTTAAACTCTGGAGTTTGCTAATTGCGGGTATAATGATTTCAATATTTCAGGCAAAAGACACTAACGATCGCCCTAAAAATCGGAAACAACATATTTTTAAGTTGAGTCTTGTCGTGTTAATCTGTTTAATGGTTCAACATTACAGCTTATTAGAAGTGACTCGCTATCACTGGCTCGAAGATCGATTTGTGTACAGTTTGGCAGGAAAAAGAAGCGGTGATGTTATTGATACTCAGGTTCGCGGTTTTCTCGACTGTCTCGCCAACAATATTCCTCACGAAACATCGATTTTAACCAATACTTTTCTATTTGCACAATTCCATCAATACGATTTAGTTTGGCCGGGTTTTATTGATACGGCATGGGAATTTCCTAAAATTATTCTTTGTTCTAGCGATCGCTTCCAACCCCACGACCAACAAATCTGTTTTCAAGATCGATCGCAGACCCAAAAAATCCGCCCCGATTTTATGGAGGGGACTTATTACAATTTACACTATTCCTATCTTCCCGAGTTTGAGGAAACCTTTAAAAGTTGCCGCGATCGCACGGCAGTTCAATTTAAACTGCGTCAAGATGCTCGCAATTATTAATTTACTATTTTCTGATGCGAGAATGGGATCGAAATATCCAAGTGAGTCCCCATTTCGCCAGTCCCCAAAAGACCAGAGTACAAGCAACACTCAACAATACCGCTATGGTAAAGGGATGCAAGCGATCGCCATGTTTGGCCTGCCACGGCCAAGATAGGGGTTCCGTAAAGAGTAACCCCGAACTCGAGGCGATAATAGCACTCGTGGCAACTCCTACCCCGATCGCTTGGATGTGGTCTTGGAGATTTTGTTCGCTTTTTTGGCGATCGCGATCGCTTTTCGCTTGTTCGATTTCTGCCGTGGCGCGAATGGTATTTGTGAGGTCAGAAAATAAGTCCTTGCCGGGTTCGAGATAGTTAATATAGGTTTTGATTTGAGTGAGGTAGCGAGGGCAGGTTTTCTCGGCAAAGTTCGACCAAGTTTGCAGGCGATCGCCGGATTGAATAACATGGGTTAAGCAGGTGTTAAAATTTTGGGCGTTTGCTTCTAGGGTGGCGTAATGTGCTTTTAAATCCCGCAAATAGCAGTTATAAGTGAGTAAATTTTGGGGGATTTCCTTTAACAGAGAATCGAGTTCGCTAATGCGGCGATCGCTGTCTTCTGTCAAGATCCTTTGAAAATCTTGAATTTTGCTTTCGAGTTGGCTGTAAATGATTCTCGATTTTTGATGGCATTCTCTGGCTTCGCGATCGGCAAAAATAACTTTTTGGCGACTCCATAACAAGTCTCTAAACCAATCATAATTGTCGGTTGCCGATTGTTCTACTTTGTCTGCTTTGTTGGCGCGAGCGAAGGAAATAAGAATGGTTATTTCCTTTGCTTCATACAGAAAACAATCCGCTTGAAATAGTCTTCCTTTCTCGATAAACTGAGGAACTAAACCCGTATTCGTACAAAACGCATTGACCCAGCGATCGGCAGTCTCTCGCAATTTCCAATGGTTTGAATAGCCCGTTAACCACAAGAATTTCCCTAAATTGGCATCAATATTTTTAACTAAAACATGGGGTTGAAAAGCAGAGAGTTGTTCGACAAGGAGTTCTGAGTCTTCATCTTCGGGATAGAGGGTTAAATCGACACAATAGGTATCGTGGAGGCGAAAGGGTTGGAGATTTCCGCCCAGTTTAAACCCCCCTTGGCTGGGAATGGCAGTGAATTCTAGAGCATCGCCATGATGGGTTAACCATTCATGAGTTAAAGTCTCTTCGTTTTGGGGGGTATATTGATAAGTATGGTCTGGGTTGGGAGTATAAGAAATAAGTTGGGATTTTAGGGTTTTCAGTTCAGGAAAGTTGAGAAATTGCTCCAATTGCGTTAGACTTTCCCAAAGGCGATCGGCCTCGCGATCGCAAGAATCGGGAGGATTGTCTAAGGTTTGGCGCAGATGGAAAGCGTAGAGACTGAGTCTAAAATTCTTCACGATTTCTCTGGGGGTTTGGGGTTTGCTGAATCGCCTTGGGGTGTATTCTTTTTCGTGGCTTGTTCGATGAGTTCCCCATAGGATTTGCTCGCTTGTTTGGAGGTCGCTTTGCTGCCGAAACCGCCTTTTATTACTGTTTTATTCGAGATGGGTTCGCTGGATTGCGATCGCGTTTGATATGCCTGGGAAATTGCCGCACGGGTCGGTTTTTCGAGCCAGGTTTCGATAACTGCGACATTTTTTTCATCATTATCGGTGAATTGGCGTTGCAGTTCCGTTAAACTCTGCCAATGCTGAGCAAAAAGATTATCGGGATTGTTTTCAACTAAATCGAGAAAGGCTTGTAATTTTGCGTCATCGCTTGACATGGGTTGTTCTCCTTTTCCAACAATACAAAAAGCTGCCCAGTGATAGGGGGACTCATAGGGTCGATCGTCCCATCCCCACTCTCGATTTTCTACCATCTTTTGGAACGATGCTCGCAAGCGATCGCGCCAATAATCATTGAGAAGCGGTGATGCTTGCGTCCAGTGATGAAAACCTTGGAGGGGGGTATCTCGCAGCCACATTTGGGCGGTTTTGAGGGAAATGGCCAGTTTTCCGGGGTGTTTTTTGAGGGCTTCGTAGGTTTTAATGAGTAGCAGGGCAGTGGAAACTTGATGGATCGACCAGAGGGAAACGATCGCGCTGGGACTGCCAGCAAGGATGAAACCACTGGAGAGACTGAGATATTCATCGGTGCGATCGAGTGCGACTTGTCCGGTTTCGCAAGCAGAAAGGGTGACGAGACTGCATTGACTGAGGTTCAGAGAACTGATAATTTCGGTGAGTGTCAGGACATCATCGGCGAGTTGTAAGCCAGAGTCTAGGGGAGAGTTGGGATTAAATGCACCGTGACCAGAAAAGTAGAGATGATGGATTTGGCTGAAGTCGTTAGCCAGAACAGTTGCTTTTTTAGCGTTTTTACCTTGTAGGGTAGTGCGTTGGTCTTTCGGGAAACTCTCGCGAATGGTTTCTACTTCGAGATCGGCAAAACTTAAATTCTCGCTGGGGTTGGAGATGGCTAAGAGGCGGTTAAAGTGGGGACGGTAGCGGTTTTGTGCCTGTCGTAAGAGTTGGCAGTTGGGGACATAACTTACGCCTTTTGCCAACCATTCTTGTAATGGTTTAGTTTCATCCTCGCAGGTAACGGGTAAGGCATGGATGGGGAACAGGTGCAGGTAAAGATGAGGGATGAGGATCAGTTTTTTGCAGGTGGGGAATTTTGTCAAGAGGGTGTTGAGGCGATCGCTGAGGTGGAGGATTTCTGAGAGGGTTTCAAAGCTTTGAGGAAGGCTATTTTGCCATTCTTGGCGTAGTTTTTCGGCTTCGGTTTTGCTTAAATCGGGAGCTTTGGCAGCATAGTAAGCCTTAAGATAAGTTTTCGTCCAGTCGATGAGCTGCTCGAGGTCTTCGGGGGAAGAGATCCACAGATCGAGGGTTTGAGCCGTGAGGGTGAAAGTCAGGAATTTATCGTTTAAGATGTACCATTCAAAGATGGCAGTTTCTTCATCCAGCAGGCTTTGAATCTCGTCAAAATTTAAGGGTTTGTAGGGGGATTTTGCCCGGAATTCTTGCCGCAGTCGTGCGATCTGAGTATAGTCGCGATTTTGTTCTTCTTCTTGCTCGAGACGGTGTCTTTCCCGAGCGATCGCTTGGCGCAAATCTTGCAGGTATTGGCGCTCTTCTGGGGGAATTTCCCCTTGGGGGTATGCGTCGCGGATGGCGATAAGTTCCACTAAATTACGAGCTTTGCTGCGATCGGTGTATTCGATGGCGGCGCGATGGTTGTCCAACTGCAAGCAGACTTCTATGATACCGAGATAGAGTCGGTTCCATTCTTCGTTGAGTTTGCGTTTGGCTTCGTCACCAGAAACAATCTCACCTCGGAGGTATTCAACGGCATTGAGCGATCGAGCAAAGGTCTCGTAAGCGTTTTGCAGTGCGATTTGTTGCTTTTCGCGGTTGTCGGTATAGTGTTGGGATTGAGCTTGGTAGGTCAAACTCAGGTTATTGAGGGTTTCGGTGTGGTTTTGGGGAAAGGCATCGGGGGTACGGACTTGTAAAGCGGCTTGGAAGCAGGCGATCGCCGACTCCAGATTCTCCCCCCGCTCTCCCCGGATGCGGTCAGAGTAGGCATTCCCCAGATTATTTTGCGTCGTTGCCCATTTTTCGGAAAAGGCATCGGGGGTGTAGACTTGTAATGCGGCTTGGTAGCAGGCGATCGCCAACTCCAGATTCTCCCCCCGCTCTCCC
>JBFRWJ010000073.1:0-3728 GCA_051439525.1 Spirulina sp.
GCACCAAAATCCGGGGCATTCTCTCCAAAAAGAATATCCACGAGTTCTTTCGCATAAACGAGGTTGGGATCCGGGTGTCCGTTGCCGAAATCTTCCAAAGGAATCCCATTAATGACGGTGCCTTCGGGTGCCCCTAAATGCTCCTCGAAAATGGCTTTGGCATAAGGACCCGTTACCGCGTGCATGGAGTCTACACAGAGTTTAAACCCTTTCTCGGCAATCAGTTGGCGAATGGCAGCGAAATCGAACAAAGATTGCATCAATTCGACGTAAGCAGAGACGGGATCGATGACTTCCACATCCATTGTCCCTAATTTAAACGAGCCAAGGCGATCGATGTTCACATCTGCCGCTTCGAGGATTTTATATTCAGAAATGGTCTTGCTGCGATCGAATATGGCTTGGGTGACTTTTTCTGGTGCGGGTCCGCCGTTACCGATGTTATATTTTACGCCAAAATCCCCTTCGGGCCCGCCGGGGTTGTGGCTGGCAGAGAGGATAATCCCCCCAAAGGTTTGATACTTGCGAATAATGCAGGAGGTTGCGGGGGTGGAGAGGATGCCACTTTGACCGACTAATATTTTACCAATGCCATTGGCGGCGGCCATTTTCAGGATGGTTTGAATGGCTTGGCGATTGTAATAGCGTCCATCTCCGCCAAGGACGAGGGTTTGACCTTCGCAGCCCTCTAAGCTGTCGAAAATGGATTGAATGAAGTTTTCGAGGTAATGGGGCTTTTGGAAGGCGGGAACGGATTTTCTCAGTCCGGAGGTGCCGGGTTTTTGGTCGTCAAAGGGAGTAGTCGTTACCGTGCGTAGATTCATGGGTTCGTTCTGGGAATTTCAAGATTATCTTAATATTTTGTTGTTCGTTATTTGTTATTGGTTGTTTGTTATTTGTTGTTGGTTGTTTCTTTCTTGGGAGGAGTTTTGGGGTTGGTGTGGGTTGGCGATCGACCAATGCAGGTAAAAAAGAGAGAAAGTCACTCAACCTATAGGGGTCGGGAAATCGCTGTAAGTCGCATTCTTGCGTTGACCCCTATAGGTCGCTCGTCCTGACTGGGTTTCGGGTGTTTTTGATGGGTTCTCGTTGCAAACTGGCCGCAATAATTTGAGGTTGGGCTTGACCCCTATAGGATCGGGGTGTTAGGATTGTCTCATAGTAAGGCTTCTGGAAGCGCACCCTTTTTCAACCAATCCCCTTTTAGGGGACTGAAACTATTATTTGATCAGGTAATCACCGCCTTCCTCTTCTTTTTCAACCAATCCCCTTTTAGGGGACTGAAACCCTTCACCGGCAATTACAGCGTCGATTCCAAAGGAATTCTTTTTCAACCAATCCCCTTTTAGGGGACTGAAACTAAATAAAGCTTAAAACCCAACAGAATTTATAATTCTGTTGGGTTTTGCTTCGCGCAACCCAACCTACAAACGAGAGATTTACAGTGAGATATTCTCGGAAAGATTGGCAAATGCGATCGCCAAACCAATTCAAAAAAATGGTCAAGAAAAACTCAGCCAGCTAAATAATTCATTGACCGATAATTGCCAATTGCTCAAAACTTGGAGAACCGGTAAAATCTCTTCTCCTTCTAAAAATCTGGGCTTTTGTTCGGGATAAAACACCAATACAGAACGGTCTTTTGGGTCGATTAACCAACCCAATTGGGTGTTATGCTCTAAACAGTAGAGAATATTATCAATGACGCGAGAGCTACTTTGGTCTGGCGAGAGAATCTCAATCGTCCAATCCGGGGCGATAGTAACATCATCTTTGATTTCTCCAGTCTTGTCAAGCGGAAGATTTTTCCACTCAAAGACCACAATATCGGGAACGATAGAACGATCGCCAAAAGAACATCGCAACTCGGGAAAACTATAAGCTATTTTTTGAGGGAAGGCAATTTGATTAATTGTTTCGCAAAGGCGACCTTGAAGGATACTATGTTTTCCTTTTGGCATGTGTTTTTGATAAATTTCTCCGTTGATATACTCGCTAGAAGGTTTGGTTTCGGGTAAATTGAGAAATTCTTCTAAGGATATTGGATGAGTTTTAACAGGCAACGATACAGACATTTAACTTTTCCCTAAAATAATAGTTTAGTTTTTCTAAAGAGAATCGAGATCGATGTTGAGTTCTTGGAGTTTAGCGCGTAACTCTTGTAAATCGGATTCGGCGCGATCTGCCCTTTTTTGTTCGCGATCTGCTCTTTGTTTCTCGCGATCTGCCCTTTTTTGTTCGCGATCTGCCTTTTGTTTTTGTAATTCTGTTTTCTCTCGTTCGCGATCGCGTTGTTCGACGATTTCCACATAAGATGCAAACCGTTCTCCATTAGGATGAAATAAAACCAATTCCCCCTCTGCAATACTAAATTTTATACCCAAACGGGGACTTGTCCAACCTTCCATCTGTGGAATGACTTCTAATTTTTTTCCTTTTCTCAACCATCCTTGCAAGCGATTCTTTTTGGGGTCATACAAGTAATATTCTTCAATTCCATGCTGTTGATAGAACTTAAATTTGGTGTCCATATCCTTTTTCTTGTTCCCCGGTGAGAGGATTTCAAACGCCACTTGTGGGGGGATATTTTCTTCTTCCCATTGCTTGTAAGACCCTCTATCTCCTTTCGGTCGTCCCAAGACTACCATGACATCCGGTGCTTGCCTTTGCGGTTCTTCTCGCTCTAATATTTGCTGTTTTGTCAGTTTCACCGGATACCAAAATAAATCTCCCGCAACAAAGACATCCTCTCGATCTTTGAAGAGAGAATCCAAACCACCTTTGATGGTGACAATTAAGCGAAATTGGGTTGTATTATCAGCCAAGGGTTTACCGTCGCTGTCGGGATAGAGAAGGTCGTCGTCAATGGATGGGAGATCGAGTTGTTGTACCATCATTGCCTCGAAAGAAATAAAAAGTCAATCCAGTCGATCCCATTATACAGAATGATAACATTCATTTCATGAGTTCTACTCTCCCCTTATCCTCCTCTCCTCTTCTACTAATCCCTAATCCCCATTTCCTAATCCCCATTTCCTAATCCCCATTTCCTAATCCCCATTTCCTAATCCCTAATCCCTAATCCCTACTCCCTACTCCCTACTCCCTACTCTCTATTCCCTCTTCAATCATCGATCGCGACTCCTCCATCCAAGCGCAATAAGTTCCGCAGTTGTTCGGTATCTAAGCGAGTTAACCATTGTTCGCCAGCATCAACGGTTTGCTCTGCCAGTTGTTTCTTACTATTAATAATCTCATCAATGCGTTCCTCTAACGTTCCCGTACAGACAAATTTATGCACCTGTACGTTGCGTTTTTGACCGATGCGAAACGCGCGATCGGTGGCTTGATTTTCTACCGCAGGATTCCACCAGCGATCGACGTGAAAAACATGATTGGCACGGGTTAAATTCAATCCCGTCCCCCCTGCTTTTAAAGAGAGAAGAAAAATTTGCGGACCGTTGGGATCGTTTTGGAAGCGATCGATTATTTCTTGACGTTTTTCCCGACGGGTTGCCCCATAAAGGAATAGCACATCCGTGTCTAATTTGGCTTCTAAATACGGTTGGAGAAGTTTCCCCCATTCGGCAAATTGCGTAAAAATTAACGCCCGATCGCCTTCAGAAACGACCTCGTCTAACATCTCCTGCAAGCGTAACAATTTTCCCGAACGATCGCCGCGTTTCATCTGTTTTTCTTTCAAATATTGGGCGGGATGATTGCAAACC
>JBFRWJ010000074.1:0-8047 GCA_051439525.1 Spirulina sp.
ACCCCCCCCCCACAGGAGAAGACAAAAGAAGAAACCAAAACCGCCCCAACCCGGACAATTTCCCGACGGCGACGGCGATCTGCTGCTTCGGTTGCGAGTTGAGCGTTGACAGTTGAGAGTTGGGAGTTGGGACTAACAACCAACAACAACCCACCCCCAACCCCTCCCAAGAGGGGAGCAACCAACAACCAATAACAAATAACCAAATTGGTGAATACAAACTCCTCGGGCCGAATGATTGAAATGCAGGAGGTTGGGATCGCGATCGCGGCGATCGATCTCAACCCCCAAATGCTCAATTTGGATTTTCTCAAATTTAGCGGCATTATTGCGACGGATTGGGAACTGGCAGCACAACCGGTTCTCAATGCTTCTATGGCACAACTGTCTTTTACCAATGGCGTGAACCTGCTGGCCCAGCCTCGCAATATTACGTTTTTGGAAGCGATCGGCGATCGCAAAATTGGGGAGTTACAAGCCCCTTTAGTGGCTTGTCGTTATGTGGAGAAATTACCCCATGCCGACTATCAAGGGGTCAATATCAATCCGAAAATTCTCTTGGGGTTTCCCGAAACCCAAGACCAAGATCGGGCACGGCAATTTATTGTCGAAGGCTTGCTCGCCCCCGGGGGATGGCAGAATCTCGGACAAGCACCCTTAAAAGCCTCTTTAAATTTAAACTATCAATTAAAACGCTGTCCTCTGACCATTGCGGTGAATGAAGTCAAATTGCAACAACCGGAAGGCAACGCGATCGCGGCTTTATTATTTTCTGGGGGATTTAACTATGCGATCGCCCCGAAATATCAAGATAAAAAAGCGCGCTATTTAAAAAAGCGGATCGAGACTTGGCCGACGGATTTTGAAATGTTTAAGGAAATCGTGCATAAAAAGTTTTTCGGGCAAGATCGGAGTATTTTTCCGAGCTTGTGATTATCGTGAAATCGTTCCCATTCGTTCTTTTAAGATTTGGGCGCGTTGGGCGATCGCGGGCCAATTTTCGGTTTGAATGAAGGAGGGCGGGAAAAGTTGACTGGATAAACCCACCGCAATTGCACCGGCTTGAATCAGTTCGACGGAATTCTCTAAAGTCACGCCACCGGTGGGAATTAAAGGAATGTTAGCCAATGGTGCTTGAATGGCTTTGAGATAATTGGCTCCCCCGACGGTTTGAATGGGAAAGACTTTCACGCAAGTTGCGCCGGCTTGCCATGCGGTAATAATTTCCGTGGGGGTTAAGGCACCGGGAATGACGGGAATCTCGACATCAATGGCTTTTTGAATGAGTTGGCGATCCGTATGGGGCGAAAAAATAAATTGAGCCCCGGCAGCGATCGCTTCGGCGAGTTGTTGAGCGGCGAGAATCGTCCCGACTCCGATGAAACAGTGAGGAAACTCCTGCCGCAATTTCTCGATTAAAAGAGCCGGGCGATCGCTATTCCACGCAATTTCAATAAAATTGATGCCCCCCGCAATCGCCCCTCGGGCCATCTGTTGTCCCAATTTCCAGTCGGGAGAACGAATGACGGCAATCAGGCGATCGCGTTGTAACTGTTGCAGCCAATTGTGTAAGGAAACTGTACCCACAGAGAATTCAGGAAAGAACGCGAAGTCTTTTCGATTTTATCCTAATTCCCACAACTCTTTATTGCCTTAGCACTTCAACCTTCACCGGAGCGACACCAGAGGAAATCATACCAATTTCTCGGGCCGCACCTTTGGAAAGATCGATGATTCGCCCTCGGATAAAAGGTCCGCGATCGTTGATGCGTACCACCACCGAGCGGTTATTATTGAGATTGGTGACTCGGACTCGCGTGCCAAAGGGAAGGGTGCGATGTGCTGCACTTAACCCATATTGATTGTAGATTTCGCCATTCGCACAGCGATTGCCGTGAAAACCCGGGCCGTACCAAGAAGCCATCCCGCGATCGGTGCGACTGACAGAAACGACTTCTCGGTTGGAGATCGTACCGATGTTCTTGGCAGGAGTTCCGGCGATCGCGGCAGAAGACAAGACAATTCCTCCCCATGCGGCGGCCAAACCGACGAGAAGAGCGAGGGTTTTATTCATCTTAGAAGTCCGAACAGAATTAATTTTTTTGCAGTGTCAAACCTCGCAACCTCAATGCCGACCATTGCGAATTGAGATAAGGTTGCGATCGCGCCGCTTGATGTATTGCTACCCCGAAAACCGTGATTTGTTGCGACCCTGAAAATCCTAGCGGCAATATATGTTGCTATTTTTAAGAATTCCCTCTAGTTTCCGGATAATCCCACCCAACTTGCACAGTTTAGAAAATCTAATGATTTGAGATCCCGAGATCAAGAAATATTGCCGGCGATCGCTTGGGGAAACTCCTGACGAACAGGAGAATGCAGCAAATTTGACGAAACTATAAAACTCGCTTATAGTTATCAAACCACTTTCTGACTCTTGCCATAGGTAACTATGCACGACTTCCTCCCCATCGCCTACTTTGAAAACCAATTCATTCCTTTTGCAGAAGCCAATATTTCCATTGCGACCCACGCTCTGCATTACGGAACTGGGGCTTTTGCTGGAATGCGAGCCATCCCCGATCCCAACGATCGCGGGAGCATTTTACTGTTTCGCTTAGATCGTCACTGTCAGCGCCTCTCCCAGAGTGCTAAATTCTTACAGTACGATTTACCTGCCGATAAGATTAAACATATTCTGGTTGAATTTATTCAAAAAAATAAGCCGCAAGTCTCTTGTTACATTCGTCCTTTTGTTTATACGTCGGGTTTGGGAATTGCGCCGCGACTTCATAAGATAGAAAAGAACTTTTTTGTCTATGGCTTGGCATTAGGCGATTACTTATCTCCCGATGGCGTAACCTGTCGGATTAGTTCTTGGTATCGTCAAGAAGACCGCTCTTTTCCGTTACGAGGTAAAATTAGCGCTGCTTATATTACCTCTTCTTTGGCGAAAACCGAAGCCGTAGAGTCGGGTTTTGACGAAGCAATTTTAATGAATTCCCAAGGGAAAGTTTGTGAAGCCTCGGGGATGAATATTTTTATCATTCGCAACGGACAGTTGATTACCCCCGGATTCGAGCAGGATATTTTAGAAGGGATTACTCGCGATAGTATTTTGGTTTTAGCGAAAGAGATGGGGATTCCCGTGGTGGAACGGGCGATTGATAAGTCCGAACTCCTCATCGCTGATGAAGTTTTCTTAAGCGGGACGGCGGCCAAAATTACCCCCGTCAAGCGGATCGAGAATTACGAATTGCCCCCGGAAAAGCCGATTACCACGCAATTAAAGGACAAACTTACTGCCATTACCGAAAATCGCGATCGCGACTATCAAGACTGGGTTCATTCCGTTGCGATCGACTAACGGGGACGGGGGAAAGCAAAATTTGTCCTTCCCCTCTTGACAAGAAAAAGAGAAAATGTAATGATTTATACAGACAGAAAACAAATCGTTCATCTCAGTTTCCGAAAACTGAGACGGAAGTAGGGAAATAACCCGAAGGAACGCGCCTCAAATCTAAGCACAACTCTAAGGATTTAGAAGGGAGGCGAAAGCCATGAAACTCTTTTATCGCGGACATAGCTACACGGCTCACACGAATCCCGTTCCCGCTACCGATGTCGTTGTAGAAGGAAAGTATCGCGGCGCTAATGTCACGTGGCACAATAAGCAAGCTCGTGTAAAACACGCCAGTCAACTCACTTATCGAGGCGTTCGCCATATTGGCGGTTAAATTCAGTCTCATTCAAAATCGTAAAATTTGCTCACTCATTTATAAATTCGGGATATTTCGAAGAGAGGTGTACACCTCTCTTTTTATTTGGGTTGGATTCAAAAAGAAAATGACCGCGAGGCGATTTCGCAAACAAGTCAGAAACAAGTCAGAAACAAGTCAGAAACAAGTCAGAAACAAGTCAGAAACAAGTCAGTCTTTCACACAGTGATTGTCAAGATAAAATGAACGCATTGAGGCAATCTCGGGGTCAATGAGCAATTAACAATGTTGAGTGGGGAGTTAGGAACTCCTTTGCAGATCGATCGCGGCGATTCGGACGACTTTAACATTTTAATCTTATAATAACGACCCAATGAATTTAGGAAAAATAACCATGAAAAGCAGTAAAATTTTAGCGTCTTTGCTTCTCGGAGCAGGAGCAACCTTACTGGGGACGACAGTACAGGCGCAGATTCTCATTACTGGAGGAACTCTCGTTTTTTTCGATAATAACCCCAACACGTTCCCAAATGCTCCTGTTGCCGGTTATTTAGAGACAGCTCAAGGGCGAATTCAATCGGCAAATTTTAGCTTCGAGGACGCTCGTGGCAATCCAGGCTTGTTTGAAACGATAATTCCCCCAGGAAATCCGGGATCTCTGCCCGTCCTATTACAAATGAAGTCTGCCCAGAACCGCGATGCCTCAATGCTAGAACTCCTAGCAAGTGGAATGGCCTATACTCCCAATGGTCCAGTTCTCTTTAGTGGCATAGACGTTACTGTACGCGGCAATCATGTCGATGAACAGTTACAACTACCTCCTATTACGTTGGACACCCATTTTGGCCGTTTCGAGGACGTATGGTATATAGACAAATACACGGTCACGGGCGGTCAATTTGGTTCGAGTGCAACCATTATCGATAATAATGGCAACACCGTGAGTTTAGCTCCCGATCGATTCCATTTCACCGACCCATTCCCAACCCCGCTCCCTCTGCCCTCCTCTCCACCCTCATTCACCGACCCCACCCCACCCCCAACCGAAGCGTTAATCCCACTACCTATCCCTGACCCCACCCCAACCGAAGCGTTAATTCCACTACCTATCCCTGAACCCCTCCTATACTTACTCCCTGTAGAAGTCAAAACTATCTCGGACAAAACAATCAATCCCGATCGCTTTTCCATTGCTTTGAATATTGACCTGACTCCCGAAACTCCGAAAATTATTCGTCTTATCCAAAGGGGTCGCAGTCCCCGAGTCACTCGTTTAGTTCCCATCACGGAGGATAATTATCGGCATTTGAATCTGGTTCAATAGGTTGGCCTGCTGTAGAAAGAGAGTGGGAATTCCTCAGTTTCTTGTCTTTCTGAGATCAAGACTAAATTTGACTGACTTGTATCTGATTGGGTATGGAATTACGCGATCGCGATTCCTGAGAATGGTCTTTCAGAACCGAACGTTCGGTTACATATATTCTCGTAATTTAGCAATCGCGCTGGGACTGAGGGTAATTTTGAACTCGAGGGATTGTTGGGGATCCCGCAGGTATAAAATGCGATTTTCCCCCGCAGAGGAGGCCGAAATTTGCGGGTCTTCCATGGCGATCGTTTGATAGTCAATCCCCGGAATCGCAACGCGAATGAGTAATTGTTGTTGTGCTTGGGAATAAATATCGAGGTATTGTTCCGTGGTGCTGAGTTCTAATTTGCGGGGAGTAATATTATTTTCGCGATCGCCTTCGGGTTTGGACCAGTAGAGGGTGATCCCTCCCATTCTTGCTCCTTCCATGGTAAACGTTTCGTCAAATCTTTGCTGACTCCAATCAATGGTGCTAATATCGCCATTGACAGGAATGATCCGTTGAGCCAAACTGACGGTTTTGCCATTCAAACTACTCCACCAAAGGTCGATTTTGGCAAAATTATCGGCATTGGCGCGATCGCTGCTATTGGGTTCCCAAGTGATGATTCCGTGCATTGTTTTGCTTGTGAATGGATTGCCTTATTTGGAAAAATGAGAATGATGGACTCCCAAGGGGAGAAAAATCGTTAAAACTTCTCCCTTTTGAGGACGTTGGCGAATGGTGAGTTTTCCGCCTAAGAGATGAAACAGATTTTTGGTAACATCGAGATTTAAACTTAAATTCCCGGTTTCGGGTTGGAACATCAATAATTGTCCCATGGATTTTAAAGAGTTGGTTAAAGAAACATTTTCTGAAACCAATTGAACCTTTAATTGATGTCCTGCGGTGGCCACTTGAACTTGTAATTGTCCCCCGGTTGGCAAACTGCGCGTAAAACTTTCCATGAGTCCGGAAAGGACGCGACCTAACATTTCCGGGTTACTCACCACCGTCGGCAATTGTTCGGGAAGCAACACGTCCAAGGTAACATTTCGGCCTTGCGCTTGTTTTTTCCAGCGCGGGACATTTTGCTGAATGATGTGTTTGAGAGAAATGGGGATTAATTGCACATTTTCCCATCCCATGGGCTTGCTTTCTAACTCCGCCGCCCGGAAAATGAGTTCCATGCGATCGATCTGTTCGGTGCATTCGCGATCGATGATTTCCAAACGCTCGATCGCTTTGGGGGAAAAATTGTCTCGTTTTTTCAATAATAACCGCGTCAGCATTCGGATTGTTGTGAGAGGCGTGCGGATCTCGTGAGTTAGGGCTTGCAAGAGTTCGACTTCCGACAGGGAATCCGAGTCTAGGGATTCTTCTTTTTTCTCTTTTTTCTCACAAGACACATCCGCACTAGCTTGCACGGAAATGAGGGGAGATTCATCGGGTAAGTTGGCCAGTAAGTGACGACTGAAGGCCGTGACGAGGCGATAGTCTGGTGGAGGAGGGACGAAGCGATCGGCAATTTTATCGAGGGAAGCTAGACGATCGCTGCACAGGAGGAGAAGGCGCGATCGCAAGGTTTGCCATGCTAAGTTGACCACTTCGGGATCGAAGGAGAACCGAAACTGTAATTTCCCGCTTATTCCTTTTCCCAACACGGCAACTAACCCGAAATGAGAGGTTAAAGTGAGGCAAAATTTCTCGCTAGCAAGAGGATCGGCCGCCAAGAGAGGATATTCTAAAAGCGTGGGAGGGGGGGTCTGTTGAGATTGACAAAAGGCGGCGGGTAGAGAAAACTGGGGTTGGCGTTTGGGGGTAAAGATCCCCATTTTCATAAGAGGCAATAATTTGGGGTTACATAACACTGGCGTGGATCCCGAAAGGAGGAGTCCTTGGTATTCCTTGGTGTCGGTGGGAATGAGTTTCAACAGCAATTGCTCTAATGCCGCGATCGCGCCGTACCATTGACTCTCTATCTTCAACAGCTTGTTAATGGTACATAATGACTCGAGTTGGGCGTTTTTTTCTTCTTCTTCCCAACGATCTTCGCTTTGTTCGACCACTTGACTTAGAGTGGGTAATGACCAGTCCGATCTAACCATTCCTCTCTATCCTCTTACCCGAATTTGCATCTGAAGGTGACGACATCCCTTCTATCGATCTGATGTTAACGCGTTTGCTGCCTTTACCATAGCAGGAGAACCGAACCTTGTTTCAGTCACCACCTCACCACCTCACCACCTCACCAGTTAATTATTCCGTAGTTTTTTGAGGATTTTGCTGAAGAGTTCGATGATGATTTCTTCGCTGTTGTCTCGGATGAAAATATTATAATTGGGATGGGAATTGATTTCAATTAACCATAATCGATCGCTGCGATCGCGGACAATATCAAAGCCACCGTACTCGATCTCGAGGTGGGTAAAAACGGGATCGATAAACTTTTGGATTTCGGCGATGAGATGGCGATCGTTGATATGTTTTGCTTTTGCACCTTCCCAATGTAAGGGACTTAAATTACCCGAAAACTTAGCATTTTTGTTGTCTTTCTCATAAAGTAAAATTAATTTTTGATCTAAAAAGATGGCTCGATATTCTCGTTCAATGTTAATGTATTCTTGCCCTAAGGCAACATAGTCGCTGTCTTTACTATGAATATCGAAAATTGTTTTCAGAGAATTGATAATTTCTGCTCGATCTTGACATAAAAAAACATTATTTCCCGAGGTTCCGCGATTTCTTTTGACGATGGCGGGTAAGGAAAAATGTGCCTGGATTTCTTCGGCAATTTTGTCAATTGTATCAAACTGTAAATAATGCTTGTATTTTTCATCGCAAAAGGGGGAGAGAAAGGCAAGAGTTTTGGGACTGTTGACACAATCTTTAAGGATTTGATATGTATATTCTTTATCGATCAAAATCTTAGCGATCGCTTGACTGATAATCGGAACGGTATAATTCACAAAATAATAATCT
>JBFRWJ010000075.1:0-5943 GCA_051439525.1 Spirulina sp.
GTGCGATACAGTTCTCGGCGCAACGGTTCGGAGATGTTTTCCACTTGTTTCATAAGGTTATCAAAGCAACCGAAAAAGAGTTGGAAATCCCAACCGCTAAAACGCAGATAAGCGAGGATTTGTTGGAGGGTTAAAGTATTAAAATGAGGCTCGATCGCTTTTTTCAGGGAGAAAAAGTCATCGGGATTGGATTGCTCGATCTCGGTTTGATAGGCGTGGCGCGTTTCTCGGCAATCTCGAGGGGATTGCCCCAAGAGAAAGGCACAAATCGCGATGCTGCGGTGGCGATAGGAGGGCATGAGGGCGATTCCTCCCTCGTTTTCAACATAGCGGGCGATGGCGGGATAGTTGGCCATTAAGGAAAATGCGCCGTGATGAAAAGTGAGTTTGGGTTTTCCCCGTCCGTCCAAACTCTCTTCGCGATGGTAGCCTTTGTCACCGGAGAGGAAGAGAAGGCGATCGCGACTCAATTGGCGCAGGTTTTTCAAGCCGTTTAAAGCCGCGCGGGGGAAGAGTAAAGTGGTGGATTTTAGACAGGTTTGGTAATCTTTGAGAACTTGGTTAAAAGCCGAATCCTCGTAGCAGCGATCGCTCTCAATTTCCACATCGGTGTAGGTAATTTGGAGATTTTCCAGCAGATCGCGATCGCTGAGATTTTCCGGTGCGGTGAGGGTGAGTAAGGTTTCGTAAAGTTGCCCGTTTTGGAGGGAAAATAAATCTTGAGGAATGCTATCGAAGACGTAATTAGCCAAGACGACGAGGGGATTTTTTAGGGTTTGCGAGTCGAGGGTTTCGCCGGAATGAATGAGGGTGAAGGTGTTATCCTTCACGATATCAAAGCGAGCAAAATCCAGCAAATCGCGATCGCGCCAAGGCATTAAAGCGGGATGACTTTGCCAGAAATCAATATTCCGTTGAGCAAAATCCGTCATGATATATTTGACCGGAATTTCTTGGAGAGCGGAATGGTGATGAGACGCAAAGAATTGTTTGAGAAAGTGATAGGCAAAGCGTCCGGAACCCGAACCCAATTCGATAATATATAGGGGTTGATTGGTGTCGATTTGCGCGTTTTTCAGGCAGTCCCGCAGAAACCCCGTCACCACTTTACCGTAAGCCTTGGCAATAAAGGGATTGCTGGTGGCGTAGTGGGGAACTTTGCCCGTATTCCACGCCCCCATCCCCTCGCGATGGAAAAAATCGCGTTGCACTTGCCAGAGGAGAGATTGAGAAAGACGCTGTCTCGTCTCTAAGATTGCGGTTGGGGGAGAGGGAGTCCTGTCGGTTATAGATGGTGTCATCGTCGTTCTTCTCATCGCCGTTCCCCTCATCATCATAACGGTTGATGGGAGCAATCGGGTTGGGTCATTGCCTGTAGAACATTGTCCAACATTATACTGGGAGAAATCCCAACTTCGTATGGGGTTTGGCGTTTTGGAGCAAGATCGATTTTCTTTTTCATTTGGCGGCGATCGGGTTGCCCAGACAATTGTTGTTGGGGGTAGGATTTGGAGGACATAAGCAACTTATCGAATTCTTCGTATGAGATTGAAAACGATTTCCGTTTTGCATGGATGCAATGCGATCGCGTCATTGAAGGGGGGCGATTCGTTTTTTGGGAGCTGGCGATCGCGTTATCGAGATTCAATTGATTTCTATCTTAATCAGGCAATGTCAAGAACTTGACAAGATTCTTGAATGCTCCTGATACAAATTTTGCGTTCCTCCCTCGAAAACAACCTTATCAAAGGTATGGCGCGGGAAAACCCCGCCGTTATAGGGCGGGGATGCACCTTGCGCCTCCTTCCTTAATGCGTGGTGTTTCATGCTTTACCATTCTATTTTGGGTATGATATAATATTAGTGGCAAAGTATTAGGGTAACAATGTTCAAAGCCTACAAATATAGAATTTACCCAACACAAGGGCAAAAGGCTAACCTAGCCAAGTATTTTGGCTGCGCCCGTTGGTTCTATAACTATGCTTTGAACTTAACGAACGAAACCTATCAACAGACAGGAAAAGGATTGAGTCGGAATGAAATCATTAAACTGCTTCCTACTCTCAAAAAAGAGTATGAATGGTTGAGCGAAGCCCCTTCTCAAGTCCTTCAACAAGTCGCTTTAGACTTGTCCAGTGCTTTCCTTAACTTCTTTGCTAAACGCACTCAGTTTCCTCGGTTTAAAAAGAAACAAAACAAGCAGTCGATTCGATTTCCTCAAGGATGCAAGTTAACGGGAGAAATCCTTAAACTCCCTAAACTCAAAGAAGTGTATTGTCGAGTTTCTCACCTTCCAGAAGGAAAATTAAAATCGGTCACGGTTTCAATGACCTCCAGTGGTGAGTATTATGCTTCGTGTCTTTTTGAGGATGGTACGGAATCCCCCCTAACCCCCCTTAGTAAGGGGGGAAAAGAAGGGGGGATAGGAAAAGCAATTGGAATTGACTTGGGACTCAATCACTTTGCTATCACCTCCGATGGAACAAAACATGGAAACCCAAAATATTATCGTCAATATGAGAAAAAACTAGCTCAACAACAAAAGCGCTTGAGTCGAAAACAAAAAGGTTCTCAAAATCGACAGAAAGCTAGGATTAAGGTGGCGAAAGCACACCAAAAAATCACGAGATGTCGAGAAGATTTTCTACACAAACTAAGTCGTAAATTAGTAGACGAAAACCAAGTCATTGTCGTCGAATCCCCCCTAACCCCCCTTAATAAGGGGGGAACTAAAGGGGGGATGGGGATGGTGAGAAATCACAACCTTGCCAAATCTATCAGTGATGCAGGTTGGGGACAATTCTGTACTATGCTGAAATACAAAGCAGAATGGGAAGGAAAAATGTATATCGAAGTGGATCGCTTTTTTCCAAGTTCCAAAACCTGCAACTCTTGCTGGCATCAAGTGAATTTAACGTTAGATATTCGGAACTGGAAATGTCCAAAATGTGGAAAAGTTCACGACAGGGACATTAATGCAGCGATGAATATTCAAGATGAAGGTTTACGACTCTTAGCGGTAGGGCATATCGCCGTAGCCTCTGGAGAAAGAGTAAGACCGAGCAAAGGCACTGCTTTTGCAAGGCATTTTTCTGTGAAGGAGGAATCCCCTCGCCTTTAGGCAGGGGAGCAGTCAAAATGCAGAATAGAACAAATAAACAGAGAACGTCGATGAATCCTCTCACTTTTCATCCCATTAAAACTGCCATTCCTTTAACAGAATGGAACGCTGCCAGTTGGGAAGATTATGAAACGTGGCGCGATCGCGAGACTCGAGAGCGAGTGAAATTATATTATTATCAAAATCGTCTTTTAATCGAAATGGGTTCGGAAGAAATTAATCATTCAAGTATTGGCGATCTTGTTGCCATGTTATTTTTTATTTGGTTTAGCCGACATCCCTCTCAAACCTCCAATTCTTTTGGGGGTTGCTTACTGGAAAAATCCGAGCAAAGTTCGGCAGCACCAGATATTGTTTTATATATTGGGGAGAATTATCCCCTATGGCAACCCGGAGAAAGGCGCTATATCGATTTAGATCGGTGGCGAGTTCCCGATCTGGTGGGAGAGATTTCCGATACGACTTTATCGAGGGATCTCGATGAGAAAAAGCATTTGTATGCGTCTTGGGAAATTCCTGAATATTGGGTAGTTGATGTGGTCGGGCGGCGAGTTTTTGCCTTCCAATGACAAGAAAACAATCAATACCGAGAATGTCAAATTTCTCGAATTTTAGCAGGTTTACCTATTGCCCTGCTCGAACAAACCCTAGCACGGTTGTCAGATGAAAGCAATATTAGGGCGGCAAATTGGTTTAGCGAACAAATTCGCAATCTCGATATCGAGGAGGAGCGATCGCGATAATGAATAGCCGTTTTTTGAGTTGCGATCGCGGCTAATTTTCGCGGCAATCTCTACTGTTATCATAAAAATAAGCGTTAAAATCTGGTCAAAAGGGACAAGATAACCAATGCCCGTACAACTCCTTCGCAAAAAATTTACCGTCCGAGAATTCCAACAAATGGCCGAAAAAGGAATTCTTGATGATACGCGACTCGAACTCATTGAGGGAGAAATTATTGATATGGGTAAAATTGGTCGTCGCCATGCGGCTTTTGTTCGTCGCTTCATTCGCTTGCTAAGTCCTCAAATTGAAGCCAACCAAGCGCTTCTTGACGCTCAAAACCCCGTAGAATTTACTCCCGATTCTCAACCCCAACCCGATTTAACTTTACTCTCACCTCGCGATGACGATTACGAGTCCAGACATCCTCTCCCTGAAGATGTCTTGCTCTTAATTGAAATTGCCGATACCACCCTAGAGAGCGATCGCGAGATCAAAATGCCTCTCTACGCTCGAGGGGGAATTCGCGAATCATGGCTTGTGGATCTGAACGAAAGACAAGTCACAGTTTATCGCCAACCCAGTCCGGAGGGCTATCGATTGATGCAAATATACACGCTTGAAGAAACAATTTCCCCGAGTTTGTTACCCAATATTACCGTGGCATTGAGGGATCTTTTCTCTCGTTAAGCAATATTCAGTTGCTCCTAACAAATTTATGTTGTCCAAGCGGGATGGGACAATAAAGAAGCAAAAGGCTGCACGCCTCGCAATTGATTGGATAAGGGTAAATGACCCCTCGGGGCGCTCAAATCCCAGATAAATTCATTGGGGTAGCGCGTCCAATTATTGCCCTTTTTCCAGCCAATTTTATCCCAAAGTTTATTAAAATTCTTCCCCTGTGCCAACCACAACTCGCGCTGCACGGAAAACCCGAATTTCCCCTCCGAATAGGTCAGCCAAAGCGTATTGATGGTTTGTAAATCCGTTACCGGAAAGCGATCCACCTCAGAAAAATAGAGCCATTGCCGATTGATTGCTCCTTCTCCCGCCAATTCGCAGAGCTTTTCGAGAGTAAAGCGATCGCTTTGTTGAAAATCTTGTTCGATCAGGAGTTCTTGTAAAGTTTGGTAATCAATCCCTTGCTCGGACTTAAGGGAAACCACTCCATTCGGAAAGTGAGATTTGAGGAAATCTAAAATTTCTGGGGTTTTCAACTGAAAAAGAGCCACATAGGCACTCCCGATCGCCGGGGTGGGCTCTTGGTCTCGACTCCCCTGCAAAAAGCGCTGTAAAATCTCTAACCCCCCATCGCCTGCATTCGCCAATTGAGGAATGACCGACAATTGTTTTTTCAACACTCCCGCTTCTAACTGCTGGCGGAGAGACTCGATTTCCGGGTGAAGACTGGATGCGGCCATGTCAATGAACAATAAACAACGATCGAAGAACAATTATCGATGATTCCTGAAGAATAATCAATTCGGGAATCTTCAGGAAGTCAGCAGTCGGAATCGGAACTGATAACTGCCTGCCTTGAGCCTGCCGAAAGGTTCACTGTTCACTGTTCACTGAAATGGCTTGCCTGCAAAATCTGCCGGACAATGGCTGTGGTTGAAGAGGGGACTGCCACTTTCACTAATTCAATGCGCCCCCCATAGGCAACCACATCGGGATATTCCGGTAAAGTTTCCGGGGTATAGTCCCCCCCTTTAACGTAAATATCCGGTTTTAGGGTTTCAATGAGATGGGTTGCGGTCAGTTGAGGAAAGATGACGACCCCATCCACGGCTTTGAGGGCGGCGAGGACTTCCGCACGCTGACTTTCGGGAATGAGAGGACGCGAAGGCATACCGGGTTGCTGGGGTTTGAGTTGGCCCACGGAGGCATCGCTATTCAAACCAACAACGAGGGATTTCCCGAAGGTTTTCGCCGTTTGCAAATAGCGGACGTGACCCGCGTGCAATAGATCGAAACAGCCATTGGTAAACACGAGAGGTCGCCATCTTTCCGGATGCACCCTAATTGTTTGCTCTAATTGTTCGAGTTGATAAATTCCTTGCATTGTGGGGGTTGGAGGTCAGGGGTTAGGGGTTGGG
>JBFRWJ010000076.1:0-17226 GCA_051439525.1 Spirulina sp.
CATTAAGGGACTTGCCAAATTCTCCCATGATATTGCTCCACATCAGCATAGGGATCCACAGGAGTACGATCGTTGTCGTGATGGTGATGAGGGTCGTGACCGTGGTGATGGTGATGATGTCCGCTTTCCGACCCATCCAACGCCGCTAAACGGAACTTGCACATTTCACAATTCATCTGGACTTGACCGAGTTGCGTTTCCAATTCTCTTTCTCGCAAAAGTTGCAACAGATGCGGTTGAATGCCCATTTCCGGCAAACAAGTCACGGCAATATCGGGATATTGTTCCTGTTGTTGTGCCGAAATCTGGAAAATTTTCTCCATCAACACCCCAGTAATCAAGAAATAGGGTAACACGATAATGCGTTGGGGATTGTAGAGACGCGCGCGGTGAAATCCTTCCTCCAAACGCGGGTGAGTGATGCCGATAAAACAAGTTTCTACGGTTTGATAACCGCTTCCTTCCCAAAGCATTCTCGCCATTTTGAAGACATCCCCATTGGCATCGGGATCGCTAGATCCGCGTCCCACAAATAACAGTACCGTTTGCGATCGCGGAATTTGCCTCGGATTTTTTTCAACGCCATCGCATTCGGCCAAACGTTCTTTCCACAGGTCTAAAATATCGGGGGCGATGCCAAAATGCCGACCGTAGTGAAATTTTAATTGAGGATGGCGCGATCGGGCCCGATCTAACTCGTTGGTGACATCAAATTTGTTGTGACGGGCCGCAAAAAGGAGAATGGGAACCGCCGATAATTCCCAGTAACCCCGTTCGATGCAATAATCGACTCCATCTTGAATGCTGGGGGTCGTGAGTTCCAAAAAACAAGGAATCACGGGACGAGAAGGATCGATCGCTTCGTAGGTTTTGGCAAAATCGATAAAAGTTTGTCGTCCCGCTTCATTTCGGGTGCCGTGACCGATCGCCAGTAGGGGGCGTTGTCGGGGCAACGAAGGGAAGGTTAAAGAAGTTAGAGGCGTTTCGGACATTCAACTTAGCCGTTTTCTGTGTGCTTTGCTATCTTATCGGCTTACTCCTGAAAAAGAAATGCACGCTAGGGGGATATCCGTTAACCGTTACCCGCGATCGCGCTCTCAAACCTGCTATAAAGAATTAAAATAGAAAATAACGCTGTGCCATCGGTAAAACCGTCGCGGGTTCGCAGGTTAATAATTCCCCATCGGCACGGACTTCATAAGTCTCCGGATTCACTTCAATTCCGGGCATACTATCATTGAGTTTCATGTCTTTCTTGCCAATTTTACGGGTATTAGAAACGGCGACAACAGGCGTTTGCAAGCCGATTTGTTCGGCAATCCCTTCCTCTACTGCTGCTTGAGAAACAAAGGTTAAAGAAGTTGCCCCGATCGCGCCGCCAAAACTGCCAAACATGGGACGCATATGCACGGGTTGGGGAGTCGGAATGCTGGCATTGGGATCCCCCATTTGCGCCCAAGCGATCGCGCCGCCTTTAATAATAATTTCCGGTTTTACCCCAAAAAAGGCGGGTTTCCACAAGCATAAATCGGCCATTTTTCCTTCTTCAACGGATCCGACATGGTTGGCAATGCCGTGAGTAATGGCCGGATTGATGGTATACTTGGCTACGTAACGTTTGGCGCGATAATTATCGTTGCGTTCGCTATCTTCCGCTAAATTCCCAAATTGTATCTTCATTTTGTGAGCCGTCTGCCAAGTGCGAATGACGACCTCTCCTACCCGTCCCATGGCTTGGGAATCCGACGCAATCATGCTAAAGGCACCGCGATCGTGGAGAATATCCTCGGCGGCAATGGTTTCCCGACGGATGCGAGACTCGGCAAAGGCAACATCCTCGGGAATGCCGCGATCGAGGTGATGGCAGACCATTAACATATCGAGATGTTCTTCGAGGGTGTTGGCGGTGTAAGGTCGGGTAGGATTGGTGGATGAGGGGAGAACGTTCGCTTCGGCGCAAACTTTGATAATATCGGGAGCGTGACCGCCTCCAGCTCCTTCGGTATGATAAGTGTGGATGGCGCGATTTTTAAAGGCGGCGATAGTATCTTCCACAAACCCTGCTTCATTGAGAGTATCCGTGTGAATGGCAACTTGCACGTCATAATCCTCTGCCACACTCAAACAAGTATCGATCGCGGCGGGAGTCGTCCCCCAATCTTCATGTAATTTTAACCCCATTGCCCCCGCCCGCACCTGTTCGATGAGTCCGGCGGGTTGAGCGCTGTTTCCCTTCCCTAAAAAGCCAAAATTGAGGGGAAAGGCATCGGCAGCTTGTAACATCCGGTAAATATTCCACGCCCCGGGGGTGCAGGTGGTGGCATTGGTTCCCGTCGCCGGGCCCGTCCCCCCGCCTATCATGGTGGTAATCCCGGAAGCGATCGCGGTTTCGATTTGCTGGGGACAAATAAAATGGATATGTGCGTCAATTCCTCCCGCCGTCAAGATATTCCCTTCCCCGGCGATCGCTTCGGTGGCGGGGCCGATGATAATATCCACATTATCCTGAATGTAAGGATTTCCCGCTTTCCCGATCTTGACAATTTTGCCATCTTTAATGCCAACATCGGCTTTAACAATACCCCACCAATCGAGAATGAGAGCATTTGTGATAACTAAATCCACCGCCCCATCTGCGCGAGAAATGGGAGATTGTCCCATACCATCCCGAATTACCTTCCCGCCGCCAAATTTGACCTCATCCCCGTAGACGGTCAAATCTCGCTCGACTTCGATAATTAACGCCGTATCGGCCAAACGGACGCGATCGCCGGTGGTAGGTCCGTAGGTTTCGGCGTAGGCGCGGCGATCCATGGGATAGCTCATAATCTCTCCTCAACTTCTGCGATCGGGGGAAAATCTAGACTTTACTTTATCAGAATTGGGGAGTAGCGCGATCGTGATTTCCGTTGCCACTCAGTTTAAGTGAACGGCGAGCCATGCCGACCGATCGAGTCAGAGGTTTGCTTTTTGTTGGGTCATCAATTCGCTTTCTCTGGAAATCGTTGCTGAAATGCTTGCAACTGCGCCAGTCGTTCGTCAACTTCTCGAGATAATGCGAGTAAGTCGGGAAAAGTGCGCTGAAAGATTTCTAAACCGACCCATTGCCCCTGCTGGCCGCCAATACTAATATGGCGATCGAGCCGTCTGCCCACGAGTAACGTACTGCCTAAGTTCGGATGCACTAAATCGCAAAATAGAGCGTATAAATTGGCGATCGCGGGATTTTGGCGCGCCCATTTTTCCAAACAGGTGATGATATTCACCTGAGATTCTGGTGGTAAGCGACCGGATCGGACTCCTTCGAATTCGTCAAAATAGTCTCTCAAGAAGGTATCCCAGTCAAATCGATGACCCGTCAGGTGACGGTTCAATAGGGTTATTAATTCTTGCACCGTTTCTGGGGGGATTTCCTCGTCAGCCGGAATATCTTGCAGTAAGGGCTGCATTTTCTCATGGGTGTAGTATCGCAAGATTGCGGTATGTTCGATGAGCGATCGGCCAATTAAACCGTAAACAAAAAAGTTATCCGAGTTCATGGTTTGGATGAGAGCCTGACATAACAGGTAGAACTTGTTGGTATAAACCATCAAAAGCGTATCGAGGTAATGCTTGACTAAGGCATGAGGATTCTCTGGCGGTTGCCAAAGCACCATGCGCGTGTTTTCTCGCGCGAGATTCGCGGTAATGCTTTCAAACTGAGCCAGATGAGGAATTAAAGCAGGCGAAACCCGATCGCGAAAGCGTTCGCTAAACTTCATATCATTGTTCCGATCGCCGATTTACAGATATGGTACTGTACTCTCGACCAAGAGGAGCTGTCCCCGGCGAAATCAGCAAGCCCTTGCCTCGGGGTAGCCGGCAGGAGGAGTTTGCCGGTAGTATAATGAACAACATCAATTTTGTCTTCATATCGTTCCCACGATTCCTCTCAGAACCCAAATTATTGTAACGGGCAAGCAATTCTCGTTAACTGAACTCGAGTCTAACTTGTTTGTGGCGCGAGACTTTTCGTGGCAAAAGCACGATATTGTTAATGCTTATGCCCTTAGCTGCTTTGTCTGCCTTCCCCCAACCGATTTCCTCGATTAGCGATCGCGACGTTGACTATTTGGAGGCTTTTTTAAAGCTCTTAAACCTTTTCGATTTGAAAAAGGAGTTAGATCGTTCTGTTTCTCCCGTGACCGATCTCTCATCTCTCTTTGCGGAAACCGATCGCACTCTGCAATCCCTAGAAACGGCTTTTGAAAAAATTAGTGCTTCTTGCAGTCACTGGACGATCAATAGTGTATTTGGCTCTACCGCGATCGCGTCTTTTCTCGAAAATTTAGTACATCGCGCTCACCCTCGATTCGATATTTTCAATCTCAAAGAATCCCAAGATAAATGGAAAATCAAACAGTTCAGTCATAGTTTAATCGCCGAACTCATTGTCAGTGTTTCTCTGAATTCTTTGGGGATTTTAGCGAGTATTAACCCTGTGTTAATGAGTTTGGGAATCGTTTCTACAGCTTTGGCAGAAACTTTAGTTCAATATATTATCAATATTTTCTCCGTTCAATCCTTCTCAATTTTTACCGAGTTAATTCGTCAAAGATTAAAGGAATACTCAGAATTTCGAGATTTCGTACCCGAATATAGACTTTATACCGCTTTTTTCCACACCCAGCGCTATCAACAATCTTACGATCTTAGAATTTCTAGCTCTCGAGATAATTTAAAAGTTTTTAAACTCATCCACACTTTTTTGAGAGTCAAAAATCGTCGAGATTTATTGCAGGAAGTTGTTAAAATCCTCGAAAAAGACGAAGTTTTTCAAGAGAGACTAAAACAAAGATTTTCGCAAGTGGGAGTTATGTTTTTAAAATTGCTCTCAAAGCTTATAGAAACAAAGAAATAGGGGATTTTTTACGATCGACCTCCCGTTCTAACTCCCCTTCCTTCGGCAGAGATTCTAAATACAAACTAGGAGCGGGCAAACAACTTATATCGATTTTTTCGATGCTGAGTTCTCGAATGCGATCGCGATCGTCCTCAAAAGGAACTTCAACCGCATAAAATATACCTTTTTCTGCTTGTAAAAAAGCATCGCGTACTGAAATCTCTCCTTTTTCAATTGCTTCTAATCTTGGCTTGGATACAGAGATACAATAGTATAATTCAAATTCATCAGTCTCTTCGATCCAAGCTGCAAAGAATATTTCTCCTGCTGAATTATAACAAGAAAATAACAAAGGACGATTAAAGTATGCGTATTCTTCAATTATTTCAAGTTCTTCTAAACTTGTACGCTCTAGTAAAAAATTCATGATTCTTTCTCCTTGTTCTCAATAACTTGAAAAATTTTCCAAGGTTCTGCTCCATTGGCTAACCATAACGTATGATGAGAAGGGGCTAAGCGGGATGGTGTGGCTTTAATTACTCCTAAGTCAGGGTTCAAAATTCCAACAGCCGGTTTCAAGCTGGCAAGACCGAGATGTGAAACTTGCTGAATATTCAAACCGTACCTGATGCTGGTAACGCTGTATCTGGGGGACAATTCGCGGGAAAGTAATCCGGAAATTGCATTGGTGAATCCAAGGTTCTGAAAATATGAAGATTTGGGCAATTGCTCTCAATACTACAGCGATGCGTGAATCCGACGGGCAGGCGGTAAAATAAGGTTTGGCTTGAATTAGCGAGAGGAAAAGAATGGTTAACGAAGCAGCAATTCCCGTCGTTGTCAACGGTGCGGGGGGCAAAATGGGTCGAGAGGTTATAAAAGTCGTTGCCCGAGCCGAAGATATGGTCTTGGTAGGTGCGGTAGACCTCAACCCCAACCTATTGGGACAAGATGCGGGAGTCGTTGCGGGGTGCAGCGAGTTGGAAGTCCCCATCGTTAACGACCTGCAAAGTATTTTAGTGGTGGCGACACAGGAAAAAGTACAGGGGGTCATGGTAGACTTTACCCACCCCGACGGCGTTTATGAAAATGTTCGCAGCGCGATCGCTTATGGGGTGCGTCCGGTGGTGGGAACCACGGGATTGAGTCCCGAACAAATCGACGATCTGGCCGATTTTGCCGAAAAAGCCAGCACGGGGGCAATTATCGCCCCTAACTTTTCCATTGGCGTAATTTTAATGCAGCAAGCCGCCATTCAAGCCTCGAAATATTTCGACCACGTGGAAATTATCGAACTCCACCACAACCAAAAAGCCGACGCCCCGAGCGGAACGGCAATTAAAACGGCGCAAATGCTGGCAGAATTGGGTAAAACCTATAACCCCCCCACCGTGGAAGAAACGGAAAAATTAGCCGGTGCGCGAGGGAGCATAGGGGATGAAAATATCCGCATTCACAGCGTGCGCCTCCCCGGACTCATCGCCCATCAGGAGATTCTTTTTGGGTCTCCCGGTCAAATTTACACTTTACGTCACGATACCAGCGATCGCGCTTCCTTCATGCCTGGGGTTCTCCTCGCCATTCGCAAGGTCAC
Source organism: Spirulina sp. (assembly GCA_051439525.1). Lineage (GTDB taxonomy): Bacteria > Cyanobacteriota > Cyanobacteriia > Cyanobacteriales > Spirulinaceae > CCY15215. The sequence goes on from JBFRWJ010000076.1 coordinate 6,477, forward strand.
TGAATTAAAATCTTTAGTATACGGTCTGGAAAAAATTCTCTAATAGACATTCTCCGACAATTCGGAACGACGGGGCTGTAATGCTGATTGTGCCGTACCCAAATTAGGTTTTCCGGAGAGGTCTAATGGGTTGCATCTGACCATTTCTCAATTCCCCTCGCAACCATGATCAAACGAAGAAATTTTCTCGGGTATTCCCTGCTTTTTCTAGCAGGCTGCACGACAGCATCCCAAAATTCCGATCGCAATACAATTGCCAACTGGCCGACTCAATTGCGTTTTGCCATCAGTGACGTACAAGATCCAGAAGTCCTAGAGCGAGACTATCGTGATTTTCGCACGAGACTCGAAGAGGTACTCAAAACCCCCATTGAGTTAGTCCCCTTGGAAAATATAATTGCGGCTGCTCCGAGAATGCTGGCGGGAGAATTGGATGTTGTTTGGGCCGGGCCCTCAGAATACGTGGTTTTATCGGCTCGAGCCCAACCCATTCCCCTCGTGACGCTCAAGCGACCTCGATATCGCACGGTGATTGTGGTTCCCCGAGAGAGCGATATTCAATCTTTACCAGATTTACAGGGAAAAACCCTTGATATTTGGAAAATTGGTTCTACTGCACACTTGGGATCGGCGGCACTTTTTGCCGAGAAGAACCTACAAATTCAGTCCGATGTCAAACTCGTGGCGATGAATCCCAAAGCGCAATTAGCCAATTTGCAAGCTGGGAAAATCGATGCTTTTGCGCGAGGATATACCTCATATCTCGCGATGCTGGAAAAGGCAGGATTATCCGAGGACGAAGAAACTCGTATTATTGCCAGTACGCCAGAATGGCCCGGAGATATCTTTGTCGCCAGCAATCAGCTTGACTCGCAGATCGTGGCTGAGATGCGATCGCGTTTGCTCGAGGGTCAGAAACCCTTAATCGAGGCGATCGTTGCCATTGAAGACCTGAAAACTCGCTTTAAAGATGCTTCAATAGAAATCGCTAAGGATTCCGATTATGATTATATGCGGGCAGCTTATAAAGCGATCGGTCAAGAAAGTGTCATTCAGTAAATCTTATTGTCCTCATGCTCATTCCCATCACCCGAGAGAAATTTGAACAGTTAGTCCCGGCGATCGCGACGGGTGACCAATATGCTGCGATTTGGGGCACCTTAAGAGATGTATTGCGACGGCTGTTAATTTCTTTTGTGGGTGTAATTGTAATCTGGGTGTTAGATATTTTGTTTGGGGGCGTGGCGCAAGGGTTTAAGTTTATTTTGGGGATTGTTTTTGGCTTTTATTGGTTGTGGTCTCCCGTCTATTGGGCGAGCATGAAAAATGCGTCCTATCGAAAATGGCGCTATAGCGGGTTTTGGCGGGGAAGAGTGCTGGATACTTTTATTACGGAAGATGTGATCGAGGAGGCGGAAAGTTTTAACCGTTTGGGAGATTTGATCGTTGTGGAAAATCGCGAGCGCCGCATTAATGTGGAAATTGGCGATAAAGCCGGGTTTAGAACCCTTGTTAAAGCCCCCTTGCAACGCATTCATAAAGCGATCGCGCGAGGACAACCCGTAGAATGTTTGGTCATGTCCAACGATCCCGATCTGGAAACCATTCGCAAGGTTAGCGATATTTATATTCCCAGTCAAGAACTTTGGGTGGGGGCGTACCCTTGTTTGCGACGGGACTTTTTTATCGCCATGCGGGAAGATCTGCGCGATCGCTACGGGAGGAAAAATTCTCGCAAGCGACCTCTCCAGAAAAAACGCCCTTCTCGTCCTCCTTCTCGGAGTCAAAAATCTCCAAGCAGTCGCAGCAGCGATCGCGACTATGCAGAAATGAGACGGCGCAGACAACGAGAGGATCGGCGCAGGGAAAGAGCAACCAGTCGGAAAAGTGAAGAAGATTAACATTCGACGACCATTGGTTAAAACCAATGGCTAACTCTCACTCTCCATTTTTAGGTTTTTATCTTGCTGAGATTCCCCCTCCCCGGGATTAATCCCTCTCTCGCATCCGAATTGGAATCTGAACCTCGCCGCGCTTGAGGAGATCGGGAATATAAGGGCCATCATAAAACAACCGTCTCGGTTCTCCGGTAATTTCGTATTCTGGATGCTCCTCGAGCCATGCTTTCAGCTTGACTAACCGTCCGGCATAATTCTCGTAGTCATATCCGCCTCGAAATCCCAAACTCACAACCATCATGGGGGGAATATCCCGAATGCGAATCTCTGATGCAATCTCATCGGGAACAATATCGGTATTGCGATACAAAAAGAACACCTCTGTTTCTCCTACCGCATCGGTAGTTGTTGTCTCTAGAGTGTTGCGGGGATAGCGCGCTTCGACGGGAGCGGTCATCGAAATGTTGTTGGTACTAATGTGACGAAACAACGGGCCGAAGGCGCGATTGGCCGCTCGGGCGAGTTGGCCGCGATCGCGAAATCCGGCAGCGCGATAAGCGGGATATTGCTTGACTTCAATCTCTCCAGCCGGTGTTGGCGGGGGAAATCCATCCGGTAAGGGCGCACTATTGGCTCGATATACCCCTACTGCCAATCCAGCGATCGCGAGGGCGACAATCCCCGATATGACCAGAATCTTTTTCATAACTCGAATGCAGTGCTTTCTTTTAAGATTTTAACATCTGGCGCGATCGTTTTTTGAATTCATCAGGGTAGAGGAGGACGAGGCAGTTTTTTCGGACTCGGCGGAGGTGATGGAGAAGGAGGAGAAGAAGAAGGAATATCCGGAGGGGACGGCGGACTGGGGGAAGGAATCTCGATATTTTCTAAGGGAATATCGGGAATTTGAGGCTCTCTTGGAGAAGGAAGTTCAATACTTTCTAAAGGATTTTCTGGCAGTGATGGCGGACTGGGAGAAGGAATGTTTTCTAATGGGTGTTCGGGAAATGATGGCGGACTGGGAGAAGGAAGTTCAATATTATCTAATGGGTTTTCGGGAAATGATGGCGTGTTAGGAGAAGGAAGATTTTCTAAAGGATTTTCTGGCAAGGATGGCATCTCGAGAGAAGGCAAACTTTCTGGCAGATTATCGGGAAGTGGAGGGGGAATTGGAGCAGGCAAACTTTCTGGTAGATTTTCTGGTGTTGATGGAGTAGGTGTTGGTGAAGGTGTTTCTATCGGAGTTGGTTCTTTTTGCCAGAAATTGCAAGCTGTCAAGATTTGTGTGGCGATCGCGATCGCGATGATTTGCAGGAAGTTTTTCATCTTTTTCGGTATTCTTGTTGTTGGGGATTGGCGATGACCCTAAGTCTGTTGAGAAGTGATGGAAAAAAACAAAGCGTAAATTCTTTTTTAGCATTTATGAGGGAGCGATCGGCTCTTTTAGGAGCAGGTTGCAGGCGATCGCGTCGCTGAATTGACGATAGACGAAAATTTGTAACATTTTGTAAAGAAACAAGGGAAATTTCCTAAATCGGTTTTGCGCTCAATGAGGGGAACTAGCAATCTGCGCGTTTGGGAGTGAACTCATGAACTATTTCGGAATTGTCATGGAATTTCTGCGCGATCGCTTGGAATTCCTGCAAGATGTCCGCAACGGGAAGAATTTAGAAAAATATATCCTTTCCTTTGCCTTGTGCAGCGCCCTCTTTTTCGCGATCTACGGCGGTATTATGGGGTCATTTAGTAGCGGTTGGCAAGCGATCGCTTCAGCCATCAAACTCCCCGCACTCTATCTCTTAACGCTTTTAATTTGCCTTCCCGCACTCTTCTTCTTTAACGTCATTTCCGGATCGAAGCGGACATTTTTGCAATATCTCTGCTTGCTGCTTGCTTCAATGTCTGCCATCAGCGTCATGTTATTCGGATTTGCGCCTATTGTCCTCTTTTTCCGTCTTTCCATCAACGATTATATCTTTTTTACCCTCTTAAATATTGTCATTTTAGCAGCTTCTAGTTTCATTGGCGTTCAGTTTTTTTACCGCAGCATGCACTTTATCAACGATCTGCGAGGAAAACAGAAAAAACGCAGTATTTCTGCGATTAAAGGATGGTTAGTCTTATATGGATTTGTCGGCAGTCAATTAGGATGGACGCTCAAACCTTTTTTTGGCGTACCCGGGGAAACATTTGCAGTTTTTCGTCCCGTAGAGGGCAATTTTTATGCAGCGGTTATCCAAATGTGTGGGAGAATCTTAGGCTTGAATTAATTAAGGAATTCCGAAAGGAATTCTGAAAGGATGAAGGATGAAAGATGAAGGATGAAGGATAAAGGAATTCCGAAAGGATGAAGGATGAAAGATGAAGGATGAAAACTTAGAGTTCCTACTCCCTACTCCCTACTCCCTACTCCCCATTCCCCAAAATTTTCAAAATTTGCCCGAGAGAAGATTAGATCACTCTTTAGACTTGGAGAAAACCAAGATGAACCATTTTGCAATTGTCATGGAGTTTTTGCGCGATCGCACTCAATTCCTTGAAAATCTCCGTAACGGTAAATATATTGAAAAATATATTCTTGCTTTTGCCGTTTGTAGTTCTCTCTTTTTTGGGATTTACGGCAGTATTTTAGGGTCTTTTAGTGGAGTATGGCAAGCCCTTTCGTCAGCGATTAAAATTCCCGCATTGTATTTACTTACCCTGTTAATTTGTCTCCCTGCCTTATTTTTCTTCGATGTAGTTTGCGGGTCAAAACGGACTTTCTGGCAGTATTGTTGCTTGCTGTTAGCATCAATGTCCGCCATTAGCGTCATGTTATTCGGATTTGCTCCTATTAGCCTCTTTTTCCGCCTGTCCATGAACGACTACAATTTCTTTAAATTGTTAAATGTCGCCATTTTGACCGCATCGAGTTTTGTGGGGGTTCAGTTTTTTTATCGGGGGATGTTGTTTATTAACGATGTTGAAGGCGTTCGCCTCAAACACAGAGATATTTCCGTTAAAGCATGGTTAGTTTTGTATGGATTTGTCGGCAGTCAATTGGGATGGACATTGCGCCCGATCTTCGGTTCTCCGGGGAAATCATTCGAGATTTTTCGCAATCTTGAAAGTAATTTTTATGCCCATATCGTTCATATTATCACCCAGTTTTTTACAATAAACTAACGTTTGAGCGGGCTCTGCTTACTCTAAAATAACATCTCGGTAAGCTTTGTCCGCCCCAGACCATTTTAAATCCTTCTTCTCTGCCTTAAAAACAATGAAAGAATTTCACGAACTCGGGATCGCACCCCAAGAATTAGAAGAGATCATGCACATTGATGCGATCGCGAATATTGCCATTGACTTCTATCGAGGCATTATCCAAAAAAATGGGAAAGCATTATTTTCAACCCTGCTGACAGAATTGGGAGTGATGGCGATCGCGATCGTTCTCATCTTACCGGCAACGGCAATTGTTCTGCGAGGATCGGGGATGAGCGATCGCGAGATTCTGCCCACTTTATTGACGATCTCCTTTTCTCTCATCGGGTTAATTTTATGTGGATTTAATCTCTATTTTTGGCAAAAAGCAAAACATCTTAAATCCTTAACTCATCTTCTCAGCGAAATTGAAAAATATAATCGAGTCGTTCATTCCGTAACCTTTGTCGATCGCTTGAATTCTCTGCAATCTTCAGAGTCCCAATCGGATGATAAACGTTTAGAAACCTTTAATCTCTTGCAAACCATTCGTCATAGTTTAATGACAGCATTACAAGTCGAACGGTTAATGCGAGAACAAACTCAGTGGATTGCCAGTCGTTACGAACTTCTCGCCACTTTGGAAAGCGATCTCGATATTTTAATGGAATTTACAGCCAAACAAGATGAGAAGGATAGCAGTCAACTGTTTAACGAAGCACTGCAAATTGGTTTGAACGTTCATAAAGAAATCAAACAATTTCAACGCGATCGATAGCCTCAGTTCGCAATTTGCAATTGAAAAACCAAAATATTAATATTTTCTAAAGTTTTTTACGCTCCCTTCCCCTTCTCAAATCCCTGCAACCACCAATCCATACTCGATCGCTGGATAATTGACCGATCCTCAGCCAGCTAGGGAATATTATGATAAAGGCAGGGAAGTCTACGATTACTTGATTCCCATTCCGCGTTCCCGCCAAGGCGAGACAACCTTGGTCAAATCGATCGTAACTCAAAAGAGGACTATGGCGAGTGGTAAAGTTCTGATTCTCGATGAAAACCATGCGACTAGAACGCAACTTCGAGAATTGTTACCCAAAGGGCAGTATGAAATTCAAGAAGCGGGTGATGGAGAACGAGGCTTATCTCTCATCCAGCAAGAACGCTCGAATATTCGCTTTATTATTTTAGACTCAGCACTTCCGAAAGTAAATGGCTGGGATGTTTTGGAACGACTCCAAGCGGATGCAGAACTGCAAAGAATTCCCCTCGTGATGATGACGGGGTTAACCGATGCACCCTCATCATCTTATCCCATGGTGGAATTTTTACAGAAACCTTTTGAGAAGAAAGAACTGCGGACGGTTGTTAAAAATGCCATTGGGAAAGCGATCTCGATTTATCAAGAGATATTGCGCGATCGCGAAGAAGTATCTCTCTCTCGCAGCGATCGCGAAAAACCGATTGTCGAAGAACCGATTTTAACAGAACAACATTTCGAGGGAGAATCCGCGATCGATTTGGATAATGTGTTTGAATCCTTTGTTGAATCCGAACGCGATCGCGTCGAGTCTGAGGAGTTTTTTAGAGAACCTGAAGAAACGGGATCGGAGGAACGAGAACTCGATTTTTCCTTTGATACGACGGGAACGGAAGATGCGATCGACAAAGAAGAAATGGCAGCTTTAGGGTTGAGCTTTCCTGCTTTGGATGCTACAGTTTTCCCAGAAGAAATTCAAGAAGTTCGCGACGAAAAATCAGATATTGAAATCGATTCAATCCCAACAGATAAAGCGATCGAGATTGAAAAAATGACTTCCTTTGATTCCCATGAAGTCAATGAAGTAGCAGATTTTTCTTTTGATACGACAGGAACAGATGAAACAATTGATATTCGAGAACTTGAGGCTTTAAGACAAGAAGAGAGTCAAACCCAACAATCCGAGGAAGAAAGTTTAGATCTTGCGTCTGTCGATCTGTCCTCTTCGTTAGAGGAATCCCATTTAGAAGAATTTAATGACGATGATGAATCTTCTACTCTCGATCTAGAATCTAATGTACTTTCGGCCGCGATCGAGGATGAGGAACCAGAAATCGATGAGTTTCCTTCTTTAGATCTCGACTTATTATCAGAAGATCTGAGTCCAGAAATCGATGAGTTTCCTTCTTTAGATCTCGACTTATTAGAAGACCAGAGTCCAGAAATCGATGAGTTTCCTTCTTTAGATATTGACTTATCAGAAGATCTGAGTCCAGAAATCGATGAGCTTCCCTCTTTGGATATTAATTTATCATCAGAAGAACTCAGTCCGGGAAGTGATGAATTGGGTTTAGAAATTTCTGCGATCGAGGAACTACCATCGGAGTCTAAAAATGAAGATAAAATTGATATTACTTTAGAAAAACAACCAGAAGAAAACCGAGAAAATTTAGAAGAGACTTTTGTAGTTGAACAACAAGACCTAAATTGGCAAGATTTAGACTTGACTTCCGAAACAGAAAATTTAGAACCGGAAAATTTAGAGATAGCAGCCAATGAACGACTTTCTCTCGATGAAAGTTTTGCGAATTTAGAGTTCGAGGAGTCCTTAGAAAGTGAGGAGGAAGAAAATGAGGAGAAGTTTGAATTAGAATACTCTTCAAGGGAGTCCGAAGCGTTAATCGATGAAAGTTTTGCGAATTTAGAACTCGAAGAGTCTTGGGAGAGTGGGGAGGAAGCAAGTGAGGATAATTTTGACTTAGAATATTCTTCAAGGGTTGACTCTCCCCCAGAAACTCCTAGAGAGGAAAGCCAAATTCAAACACGCTTTGTTTCTCTAGATCGCCTTGCCCCAATCGATTCCTTTTCAGAAGATACTGAAAATATACCCGTCTCATCAGAATTGGATGTCAATGTGTTTGATAAATCAGAGGAAGCGAGAATTTTTAGAGAATCCGAACAAGAAATCGAACCTTACAATACTTCAGATGAAGACATTCGCGAAGATTACCATCGCAATAAATCCCAAGAAGAGAGTATCTTCGATCCTTCGTTGACTCTAAACCCCACAGAAGAAATTCAGTTCTCTACTGAAGATATTTTCTCTGCATCCACTCCTTCAGAATTACAGTTGGAAGAGACAGAAGATTCTTCCGATCGCCATCTTACCTCTCCTCCCCCTTGGGACGAACAAACTCCCACGGCATCCGATCGCAATGAATCTGATTCTATCTTCGATTCTTCCCTACAATTGGAACACGAAACAATTGCTTATCCTGCCGATACAGACAGTATTTTCCCCCCCTTGGGAGAAACCGATTTATTTGAATCCGAACCCCCTGCCAATGAGTCTCTCATTAGCGAGACATCGAGTTCTGATTCTTTCATGATGGAAGAATTCGATCGCGAATTTCCTGCTGGCGATCGCCAATCTAAAAATGAAGAAGAATATACCATTCTTGAAGATAAACGCAGTACCCCCATTGCTCTCCCCGAAGAAGATCGAGAGGAAGAAGCGACAGAAGAACATACAATTCTCGAAGACAAACGCAGCCGACAAACTTCAGAAAATGTAACAGAAACGACAGAAGAAAATCCCCGTTCGGAATTAGAAAGTGAATTGACAATTCTCGAAGATAAAAAAAGCGTCGATCTTTCGTCTCAATCTTTTAACATCGAACCCTTTGTCGGCGAACAAAGCGATCATCTCTACGAGAATGCTAGCAAAGGCGAACCGGATCGAGATTTGGTCAATTTGGAAACGGAAACTCCCCTACAACTGAACAAAATATTTACTGAAAGCGATCGCGAAACGGAAATTTCCCATCTGGTGAATTTATCGGGATTTGAAGATGTCTTGATGCGCTATAAAAGTACCGTTGAAGAAGTCAAAATTTCTGCCCTCCAAGAAGCCTTTGATTACGACGAACCGGGCTATCGTTTAATTATTCACGCCCTCCGGGAAGAGTCATTAACAATTCGCCAAACTGCCGAACAACTGCTCATCGAACACCTAAAAAAACCGAGAATTCAAGTTTTATCCCCCCATGAAAATTGGACTTCCCTGCAATGTTTGCATACCTTGCGAGGACATTCCTACTGGGTGCAAGATGTCGCGATCGCGCCCAACTGTCGCACTATTGTTAGTGCCTCTAAAGACGGAACGATTAAAATCTGGGATCTGGTGACAGGACGAGAAATGAGAACTCTCCACGGTCACGAATCTGCCGTTCTCTCCGTTGCCATTAGTGCCGATGGGGAACGCATTATCAGTTGCGGCACCGACAACGCCATTAAAATTTGGAGTTTGGATACGGGAATGGAATTAAATACCATCCTCGGAAAATCCCATAATATCTATGTTTTGGCAGTAAGTCCGGACGGCAAAACTGTTGTGAGTGCCAGTGCGGATAATACCATAAAACCCAAATATAACGGCGGTTTAGAAGCCTTTTTGAGCCGCATTCCTTCCCGTCGCGTCAATGCCCTTTTGAGTCTGATCGGACTGTTGAAGCGATCGCCGGCGATTAAAATCTGGGATTTAGATCGGGGACGACCCAAAGGCAACTTCCGGGGTTACTCTCGCGGCGTAACCGACTTGGCCATCAGTCCCAAAGGCGATAAAGTCGTCAGTGGCAGTCGCGATCGCACGATTAAAATCTGGGACTTTAAAACAGGAAAAAACCTCGACACCCTTTGGGGTCATAACGATGAAATTCGGTCGGTGGTCATCTCTCCAGACGGCAAAACCATTATTAGCGGCAGTCGCGATCGCACGATTAAAATTTGGGATATGCAATCGGGTCACGTCTTGCGAACCCTACGAGGTCACGGTCAGTCCGTTACCTCTGTTGCCATAAGTCCCGATGGCAATATTATCGCGAGCGGCAGTCGGGATAGTACCATTAAAATTTGGGATTTTCATACGGGAGAATTTATAAATACCCTTCTCGGTCATACGGATCTCGTGCGATCGGTCGCGATCGATGCCGAGGGAAAAACGATTATTAGCGGCAGTCGCGATAATACCATTAAAGTTTGGGGAAACGTTTATCAATAAACAGTGAGCAGTGAACAGTTATCAGTGAACAGTGAACAGTTATCAGTGGACAGTGAACAGTTATTGATCAACAACCAATAACCAATAACCAATAACCAATAACCAATAACCAATAACCAATAACCAATGACAAAAAATAAAGTTTTGATTCTTGAAGATCGTGAAGAAATTCTCTCATCCTTACGGGGTATGTTACCGGGAGGAAAATTTATTGTTGTGGAAGCAAGAGATGGAAAAACTGCCCTTGATGCAATTAAAAAAGAAGTCGGGCATCTTCGCCTTTTGGTCATTAAGTTTAATTTGCCCCAAATCAGTGGCTGGAAAATTCTCAAAAAAGCTCAAGATCATCCCAAATTACAAAACATTCCCATGGTTTTGACAGCCGAAGCAAGCGACCCGATCGCGTCAAAACTTCCCCCCGCCGATCGCTTTGAAGTCATCATTCATCCTTTCGATCGCAAACAATTTCAAAAGGCGATCAAAGCGGCGATCGCTAAGGCCAAAGTCCCTCCTAAACCCATCTCTTCTCCGCCGCCACCTGCGGCAAAAATTCCCGCACCCCCTCCCCCTGCCTCTAAAGTCACATCACCGCCACCACCTGCAGCAAAAATTCCCGCACCCCCTCCC
>JBFRWJ010000077.1:0-4533 GCA_051439525.1 Spirulina sp.
GCTTTGAAAAAATCAAACCCAAAGCGGATGAATTTGTCAGTAGTTTTTATGAAAATCTCTTTACAGCCAATCCAGAAGCCAAACCTTTATTTGGCAGTACGGACATGGCAGCTCAGAAGAAAAAACTGCTCGGTTCGTTAGTTTTGGTTGTGGAAAATCTCCGCAAACCCGAGGTATTGAGCGAGGCACTCAAAGGGTTAGGAGCAAGGCACGTCGAATATGGTGCATTACCGGAACATTATCCCCTTGTCGGCAATGCTCTCTTGACGACTTTTGCACAATATTTGAGCGAGGATTGGACGGAAGAAGTCAAGCAAGCATGGGTAAAAGCCTACGGTGTAATTACCGAACTCATGCTAGAAGGAGCCGATTATTCTGCTAAAGAGGTGGAGTTAAAAGAACCTAGTTCTACACCCGAACCCGCACCTACACCCGAACCCACACCTACACCCGAATCTACATCCGCACCCGAACCCGCACCCGAGCCGCAGGAATCATTCGTGGTGGAAAGTGAAATCAATTGGAGTTTGTTTGGTGGGGTTTTTGTAGGAGCGGGAGTTCTCGTCGCATTGCTGCTATTGCTGTAATTTTTGCAAGATGGCAAATCTTTTCGGTAGGGCTTGGAAACCCGGTCAATTTTTCCAATCTAAATTTGCCATTCTCGGAATTATCGTGCTGCTTGTTGTTTGGTTTTCCGTTGCTTTTGCTCTGGATCGGCGCAGCATTTTTCTACCCGGAACGACTTCCCCCGGCCACGTTCTTTTTGAAGCCTCTTGTAGTTCCTGTCATGAAGGATTTAAACCCGTGACCAATGAAACTTGTTTGCGCTGTCACGAGGCCGAAATGGCGGAAGATGCTCACGGGCCGAAGAAGTTTCGCGATCCCCGTTGGGCGGATTTGTTAACGGGAATTGACGTGCTGACTTGTACGGCTTGTCATGTGGAACACGTCCATATTTTTGCTCGTGGCGTTCATCTCAAACCCGATTTGTGCATGAACTGTCATGAGGAAATTATTACGGGAGAATTGGCCAGTCATGACGGTTTTACACCCGATGGCTGTTGGACGGCAGGCTGTCATAATTTCCACGATCATCGCTCGATTTCCACGGGATTTCTGCGGCAAAATCTGAATGCCCCGCAATTATTACCGATGCCGGAAATGCCGATATTGCCGGAACCCGATCGCTCGGGCCAGCCGCCCCAACCCGACTTGGATCGAAAATTTTTACAGGCAAAATTTGAGATGCAAAAGGCTCATTTAGTCAGTCGGGGGAAAGGATGAACGATCGCCGAACCAAACAATTTATTGTGGGTCTTTTGGGATTGTTTTTGTGGGGATATTTGCTCTTGATTCCCCATGCAGCCCGAGCTGATGGTTTTACAGAAAAACAGATCGAGGAAATTAACAGTTTGTGGCAAAATAGCGCTCATGCTTTTGCCGATGTAAATTGCTCGAGCTGCCACCTCCAACCGGAAACCAAACAACTAATTATCGCGCCAACTTATGAAAGCTGCCAAAGTTGCCACGAACCACAAGTCGAGACGTTTTTGCTCGGAAAACACGGCATTCGCCTGCAAGAAGGTCTTTCCCCCTTAACGCCAGCAATGGCACATTTACCGATGAAAGAAGCGGCACGCGATCGCCAAATGAATTGCCATACCTGTCACGATGTTCATTCGGTCAATACCTTTACCGCTTCGGTGGATTCTTGTTTGACTTGTCATAACGATGCACATTCGTTAAATTATGTCAAGTCCAAACATGGTTTATTATTTTCCGAAGCGCGATCGCTGCCCAAACCTACAGCCGATTTAGTCAGTTGTGCCACTTGTCACTTACCCCGGCAGAAAGTTGAAGGAACAAAAACCATTTTTGTCAACCACAACAACACTTACAATTTATTGCCCCGCGATCGCATGGTCAAAGATGTTTGTATGAATTGTCATGGCATGGAATATTCCTACAATAGTATCTTTGACGATAAGTTAGTAGAGGCAAACTTTGACTCACCCCCGACGCAATATTTAGAGACCTTAGAAATGGTCAAAACTTTTGAAAAAAAGCGAGCGGGAACAGGGAATTAAGAATCGATAGATTCGGAAAATTCGAGATAGTTATTTACTTAAAGAGGAGAACCAAAAATGTTAGATTGGCTACGAAAGTTAAAAGCCAGAACAATCGCTTTATTTACCTTAGCGGCGGCAATTTGTTTTACCGCGATCGCTTGCGGCGGCGGCTCTGCTCCTCAAGCAAAGGGAATCAATCCGGAAGTGGTTGTCGATTACATTCACACGGTATTATTAGCAGACAGAACGGCTTATACCAAGCACGTTGTTAACCGCTTGCAAACCCTAGAAGGGAAACCCAAAGAAGATGGAGTCGTCCCCGCAGAAGCCACAGAAGGTTGGAAAGAAACCGGAGGGATTCCCCTTCCCGCACAGATGTTCCGTTTGGGTTCAGAAATTGCTGCGGAAGAAGGCACTTTTACTTACGGTTTAATTTCCCCTTGGAACATTAATGACGCTCAAGCTCCCAAAACCGACTTTGAAAAAGAAGCCATGGAAAAGGTCGTGGAAACGGGAGAACCTTACAAAGATTATCAAGAAATTGGCGGTCAGAAATACTTCTCCGCTGTCTATCCCGATAAAGCCGTAGCCGAGGCTTGTATTACTTGTCATAATACTCACCCCGTTCATCAAGAACGCTATCCCGATAAGCAATTTGAAATGGGAGAAGTGATGGGCGGAGTTATCATTAATTTACCGTTGGAAGGTACTTAATTTGTGTTGATTTGGCGCTAATTTACTGAAATTCTATAGGGACGTTGCCAACAACGTCCCTTAATCTCTTAATATTTTGCGATCGCAGACAAAATAGAAATTTTAATATTGGACGATGAAACCCAAGTTTTCAACTTTAATTATTTTGACCCTATTGACGGCAATCCTGCTCGTGCCTTTTGTTTTTAGTCCCAACTATTTACCTTCTCTCCGCGATCGCGCTTTTGCCACTCATCTCATTTTACAGGGAGAAATTTATAAGCAAGTTACGGGCTATTGTTCTTTGTTATTTGTTCTCTTAGAAATGCTTTTAATTGCTCGCAAACGAGGACGGACTTGGCTGGTTAAAATTAAACTTCCCGGATCGTTACAATTTTGGCGAAGTGCGCATATTTTCCTCGGTGTTGCGCTGTTAGGAAGCACGCTGATACATACCATCGGCTCTCGGGGGTTGAACTTTAATGCTGTGTTTCTTTGGGTCTTTTTTGGGGTAACGCTTTCGGCTTTGGTGGGAGCAGTTGCCGAGACAGGCGTGTTAGAATCTTCTCAGCGTTATTTTGGTTGGGTTCCTCACGATACGAAAGAAGTTCATAAGAGCCGTTTTCTCATCTCTAAAGCTGCACTCATCCGCAATCTGCGCGCTCTCTGGCTCAATACTCATATTTTTCTCGTCACGGTCTTTTGCGTTATGCTTGTTTTTCATATTTTTCTCGCCTATTATTATCAGTGAACAGTGAACAGTAAACAGCGAACAGTTATCGATTGATATAGAGTAGAGGAGAAAAAGATGTTACGATTACCCATTACCAATTCCCTATTACCCATTACCTCAAAACAATGTTACGCTTACCCATTACCCATTACCCATTACCCATTACCCATTACCCATTATATAAAAATCACGATCGCACTGCTTCTCTGTTTATTTTTAAATGGTTTATTGTTCCTTCCTGAAGCCAATGCAGGACTTTTTTCGAGCTCCTCTTTAGCAGGTTTGGTGACGATGAAAAAAATGGCAGAGCATTCCATTCCCTACGATCGGGCAATGAATGACGATCGCCCGACGGTTTTAGAGTTTTATGCCAATTGGTGTACCACTTGTCAAGGCATGGCATTGACAATGGAGAAATTAGAAGCAGAATATGAGGAAACTGTCGATCTGGTCATGCTCGATATTGACGATCCTCAATGGGTCAACGTTATTCAAGAATATCGCGTGACTGGAGTCCCTCAGTTTACATTTTTAGATCGCGATCGCAATATCCAAAAAACCTTAGTCGGGAAAGTTCCGCGATCGATTATGGCTCAACACTTTGCCGAGTTATAAAAATGGAATACAATCAGAATTAGAAATTAAGGAGTAAGAATTGCAAAACTTATTGTTTGTATGCAGTCGCAATCAGTGGCGCAGTCCAACTGCTGAAAATATCTGGCGTAATACTAATGGCGTGAAAGTTCGTTCGGCGGGAACGAGTCACAAAGCTCGTAAAACAGTTTCTGCTTCAGATCTGCGTTGGGCCGATGTAATCTTCGTAATGGAACAAAAGCATAAAAATCAACTGAAGGCAAAGTTCTCAAGATTACTGCAAAATAAACCCATTCACGTATTAGATATCCCAGACGAGTATCAATACATGGATGAAGAACTGATTGAGTTATTGAATGCAGCAGTCACTCCATTTCTGATATAGTTTAATATTTTATTGTCTTATAGAAACAGAATAAAAATGAACAAGAAAAAAGAAACTCT
>JBFRWJ010000078.1:0-7478 GCA_051439525.1 Spirulina sp.
AGATAAGCGTTATCAGTCGCGGGAAAGCCTTTACACCCAGAACATCCCAGAGAAAAGAACGCCTTGTCGATGCGCTACCCACCCAAGGATCCCTCTTTAAATTTAACGTTTGTTTGACTCCCGTCGAGGCCAAAGCCCTCGAAATTCGGGACGATCGCCGACGAGTCATTGCCCTCGAACAAAACCAACCTCACTATCGCATTCTCGTCACCGACGATCGCGAAACCAATCGCAAATTGCTGGTACGATTACTCGCACCTTTGGGTTTTGAATTAAAAGAGGCTCAGAACGGGGCAGAAGCGGTGGAAATTTGGGAAAACTGGCATCCCCATCTCATCTTCATGGATTTGCGCATGCCCGTCATGGATGGCTATGAAGCCAATAAACAAATTAAAGCTAAAATGAAGGATGAAGGCACCATCATTATTGCCATCACTGCCAGTATTTTAGAAGAAGAACGCGCCGCGATCGCGGGTTCTACCTTTGACGATTTCACTCGCAAGCCTTTCCGCGCCGGGACTATTTTTGAGAAACTCAGCAAACATTTAGGGGTACGATATATTTACGAAGAAAAACAACCGACTGCGCCAAAACCTGCCGTTTCTACCCTGTCCGAAGAAGAGGCGCGAACTGCCCTCGCAACATTACCGGAAACTTGGAGAAATCGACTGCAAGAAGCAACCAATCGATTGGATGATGAGAGCATTCTGAAATTAATTGAGGAGATCGAACCCCAACACCCACAATTAGCACAAACTCTAACGGATTTAACGAAAAAACTGCGCTTTGATGCAATTTTTAATTTAATGCCCAACTCCTAAAACCTCCCATGAATGCAGATGACCAAAAAGGTAGTATTTTAATTGTCGATGATAACCTCGACAATCTCGGATTATTAGCCGCTCTCTTGAGCGATCGCGGCTATAAAGTCCGCAAGGCGATTAATGGGAAAATTGCCTTAATGGGAGTGCGTGCGGAAACTCCAGATTTAATCCTGTTGGATATTTTAATGCCCGATATTGACGGTTATGAAGTCTGCCAACAGTTAAAAAACAATCCCGATACTGCCTCCATTCCCATCGTGTTTCTCAGTGCTTTAGATGATGCGATCGATAAAGTTAAGGGGTTTAATGTGGGAGGGGCGGATTATATTGCCAAACCCTTTCAAGCAGAAGAAGTTTTAGCGCGAGTCGAACATCAACTGAAAATCCAACACTTGCAACACCAACTTCAACAACAAAATGCACGCTTGCAAGAGCGAGAACATCGTTTGAGTACGATTCTCGAGAGTATGTCCGACGGTTTGATCGTCCTCGATCGCGATGGTAAAGTCCGCTTTCTCAATCCCGTTGCACCGACTTTATTAGATAAATCTCCCGAGGAATTATTAGACCATTATTTTGACTGGGAAATTGCCATCGGCGAAACCCGAGAAGTGGAAATTTTTCTCCCATCGGAAGCCATGAGAATTTTAGCGATCGATGCAGAGACAACAACTTGGGAGGAACATCCCGCGATTCTTCTTTCTTTAAAAAATATTACCCAACGCAAGCAAGACGAAATTGCTCTCAAACAAGCTAAAGAAGCCGCAGAAGTTGCCAATCAAGCTAAGAGTACCTTTCTCGCTTCCGTCAGTCACGAACTCCGCACCCCTCTCCATGCGATTATCGGTTTTTCCGATATTTTAGCCAAAGAAAATTTAAGCGATCGGCAACAGGAAAATTTACAAATTATTCAAAAGAGTGGCGAACATTTACAAGAACTGATCGACGATATTTTATTTGTTTCTAAAATTGAAGCCGGGTTGGTGAGAGTGAACCCGAGTGCTTTTAACTTCTCTAAATTTCTGAGTTTTATTCGCGAATTATTTCAGCAAAAAGCCAAAGAGAAAGGATTGCAAGCTATTTGTGAATATGACCGGAATCTTCCCCAACACATCACTAACGATCGCAGCAAACTCCGACAAGTTTTGCTCAATCTTATTGACAATGCGATCGCATTTACCGATCGAGGTAGCGTCACCTTAAGGATTAAATATTCACCAGTCATCAGTCAAATCTCCCCTTCATCCCCCCTAGCCCCCCTTGGGAAGGGGGGAAAAGAAGGGGGGATGGGGGTTAGGGGGGATAACCAACAACCAATAACCAATAACCAACAACTAACCACCATTCAATTTGAAGTAGAAGATACGGGGGATGGTATCGATGAGTCGGAATTTGACAGTCTTTTTGCGGCTTTTGAACAAACCCAAACTGGCAGGCAAGCACAGACGGGGACGGGGCTGGGATTGCCCATCAGTCGCAAGTTCGTACAGATGATGGGGGGAGATCTTCACGTGAGAAGTACGGTGGGTCAAGGTTCGACGTTTTATTTTACCCTGCCTTTCCAAATGACGAATATTGTTGAACCTCCCCCTCGCCAACGATTGGCTAAAGTCTTGGGATTGGCTTCTTCTCGCACTTATCGTATTCTCGTGGTGGACGATCGCCTCGAAAATCGGCAGTTGATGCTCAAACTCTTACAAGCCGTCGGATTTGAAGTCCGAGAAGCTGCCAACGGTCAGGAAGCGATCGCGATTTGGGAATCTTGGAGTCCTCATTTAATCTGGATGGATATGCGCATGCCGGTGATGGATGGGTATGAAGCCACCAAACGCATTAAAGCCACCGTTAAGGGGCAGGCTACCGCGATTCTTGCCCTTACTGCCAGTGCTTTTGAGGAACACCGCGCGATCGTTCTTTCGGCAGGATGCGATGATTTCGTGCGCAAGCCTTTTCAAGAGAATATTATTTTTGAAAAAATGGAACAATATTTAGGGGTGGAATATATTTACGAAGAACAAAGCCCTGAAGATATGGATGCGGAAGGCCAAGACGTTCAACTCTGTGCGACTCCCCTCGCTTTAGCGAACGAGATGCCTCAAGACTGGTTAGACGATCTAGAACAAGCAGGAATTGAAGCCAGTGGCAGCACGATCGAACAACTTTGCCAACAAATTCCAGACTCTCACCGAGATTTATCCCGCGCTTTAATGAATTGGGTGGATAATTTCCGCTTTGATAAAATTACAGATTTAACAGAAGCCGTTCGGAACAGTGAACAATTATCAATGAACAATGAGCAATGAACAATTATCAATGAGCAATGAACAATTATCAATGAACAATGAACAATGAGCAATTATCAAAAACTAACCACTCATTTACTTTTGGCTGTTCTTGCGATCGCAGGAGGGATATTATCGATAAGCTTAACCTCTCAAAGTGTTGTGGCTGAATCGATCGCTCCTGCCGATGACGATACCCAAACTCTCGTTACGCCCAACGGAAATCGCTATGATATCCACGGGGGAACGCGATCGCAGGACAATCTCAATTTATTTCACAGTTTTGCCCGCTTTGGTTTGGATGCGGGGGAAATTGCTAATTTTCTCGCTTCACCGGGCATTCAAAATATTCTGGCTCGCGTGAGTGGCGGCGATCCTTCTATTATCAATGGCTTAATTCAAGTCACTGGCGGCAATCCCAACCTCTATTTAATGAATCCTGCGGGACTGGTTTTTGGTTCGGGGGCGAGTTTAAATGTTCCCGGTGACTTTATTGCCACGACGGCAACGGGAATTGGTTTTAATAATAGTAATTGGTTTAATGCTTGGGGAGATAATCACTATCATGCTCTCATCGGAACGCCTTCTCAATTTGCTTTTGATGTGACCCAACCCGCTCCCATTATTAATGCCGGACATTTAGCAACGGCAACGGGTCAAAATCTTGCTTTAATTGGAGGCAGCGTTATCAATTCCGGCACGTTAGAAGCAGAAGGCGGACGAATTACCCTCGCCGCCGTACCGGGAAGCGATCGCGTTAAAATTAGTCAAGAAGGACGATTATTAAGTTTAGAAGTCTCTGCCAAGGCTGTAGAATCGGGAATTACCTTGCTCGATCTGCCCGCACTCTTAACCGCTCCAGAAGTTCAAAAAGTAACGGGTTTAAATCTAAAAAATATAAACCCTCATAATGGTGATGTCATCGTAGCGGGTCGAGTTGCCGCCCGAGACATTCATTTAGCAGCCGTGAATCCCATCGCGCGATCGACTTCAGATTATCTTTGGAGTCTGGAAACCGGAAGCCCGAGGCAGCCCCTCGATCCCGCGATTACTATTTTTCCCAAAACCCCACAAGATCCCATTGCTTACGTTGCCATTGACGGGACAATTAAAGATTATCGAGATTTTCTCTATGGTGGCAAACCCGGTACGACGAGTTTTATGATTGCGCCAGAACAAAATGGTATTGCCGCGATCGGCGAGTATTTATCTCCGTTTCGTGAAGAAACTCGTAAAGTCGATGAAGTTCATATTGTTACCGAGGGAAATGAAGGTGATTTTTGGCTTGGTAATTCTTTTGTGAGTAACGATAATATCGATCGCTATCGGGAAGATTTGCGCAGTTGGAGAACCGCGTTAAGTACCCATGCAGATATCTTACTTTATAGTTGTTTGACCGCCTTGGGAGAAGCAGGTGCAGGATTACTCGAAACTATTGCTACAGAAACAGGAGCAGATGTTGCGGGTTCCACGACTTTAACCGGAAATGCAGCTTGGGGAGGAGATTGGGTCTTAGAAGAAAGGATCGGCAATATTGAAGCCTCCCTTGCGTTTACACCAGAAGTTTTAGCGAATTATGGCGATACTTTGCTCACCTATACCGTGACCAATGGGAACAATTCCGGTATGGGTTCTCTGCGCCAGCAAATCAACACAGCAAATTTAACACCATCCGCAGATGAAATTCGTTTTTCTGGGGTTTCTTTGGTGAATTTAACCTCGGGTCAGTTAAACATTAATACAACAGGCGGAAATTTAACGATTACGGGAGGAGATTCCACCGTTACCGTTCAAAGGAGTGCCAGTGCGAGCAATTTCCGCATTTTTGAGATTACCGGATCTGGCAGCGTTACCCTCGATCGCTTAAAAATTAGCAATGGAACGAGTACGGGAAGTTTTGGTGGCGGTATTAAAAACAACAATGCTAATTTAACCCTCAGCGAGAGTACCGTATCGGGAAACTCATCGGCGAGTGGCGGCGGGGGAATTTATAATGGTGGTACTTTGACTCTGAACCGCAGCACGGTGTCGGGCAATCTGACCGCCAATGAAGGGGGCGGCATTTTCAATCTCAATGGGACGCTCATCCTAAACAATACAACGATATCTGGCAATACGGCGAATCAGGGAGGCGGAGTTGCCTTGCAAAGCTCGATCGCATCCACGCCAGCCACGATTAGCAGTAGTACGATCGCCCGAAATTCCGCGACTTCAGGCGGGGGAATCTATCTCAACCTACTCGGTCCACCTGTCATTGCAACCGTTCGCAATACCATCATTGCCGACAACGCGGCAACGACAAATGCCAATGTCGGCAACAATGGCGGCACATTCCTCAATATTGGCGGCAATTTCATCGGCGGCAATCCCAAACTTTCCAATTTGGGAGACTATGGGGGTCTCACTCAAACCCATGCCTTGCTCCCCGGCAGTCCGGCGATCGATTCGGGAATAGCGGGCGCGCCATCTGTCGATCAACGGGGCTTCTCTCGCGGTATTGCAGATATCGGTGCCTTTGAAGTCAATGCAGATTTATCCGTCACCCCGACATCCAAGATTACTGCCAGTGCGGGGGAAACCGTCGAAATTACCTTCGCCGTTACCAATAATGGTCCCGATGCCGTAGGCAACGTTTCCCTGACCGCAGCGCTTCCCGCAGGTCTAACCTTGAAGAATGCGACGACTTCTGCGGGAAGCTACGATGCAACAACGGGACTGTGGAGTATTGATTCTCTCGATGGCAGCTATAACACGATTTCTGGGGATACCAATGCCACCCTGACCCTCACCTTTACACTGGATAGCGGTATTATCAATCCCGTTGCCATTAAGGCCCGCAATCTCTCTTTTGTTGGGGAAAATCTGAAGGTTACAGATGATAGGGCGACGGTAACGATTGTTTCGACGGGGAATTTTGGCAGTTGTCCGCCCAATTGTGGCAATTTCAACCGATCTCCTTTCGGGTTGAGCCGATCGCCCGCTTTTTTCAATCGCCCCTTGCGTACAACCCAAAATAATATTTCCCTCGAGCCGAGAATGGCAGCCAAAGAACGGGGAATTGCTCGACAATTCCGATCGCATTTTGGCATTGAGAATAACAATGACGTGGATGTTTCTCTCAATGAGGCTCGCGCAACCTTAAGAGAGATTAGCCGCCAAACCCAAACGAATCCGGCTTTATTGTATGCAACATTTATCCCCTCCTCCGCTAGCGATCGCGCTAGAGAGGCAGGAATTCTCGTCGCGTCCGAGGAAATTGAGAATTTTCTGGTCGGGGAAGGGGAACTCTCGCAAAATTTACTCGAGGAGGAGTCCGAGAAGGATATTTTACAAGTCATGCTGGTGACTCCCGAGGGACAAGTCTTGGTGCGATCGCTTCCTGAAGTAACGCGATCGCGGGCTCTCACAGCGACCAATCTTTTCCAAACCCAAGTCACTAACGTTCGCCGTCCGAGAGCTTTCTTGGCTCCCTCTCGCCAACTGTATCAATGGTTGATTGCCCCTCTCGCCCGAGAACTCGAGGCGCAAAAGATTAATAATATTGCCTTTATTGGCGATGCGGGATTGCGATCGCTGCCCATTGCTGCCCTTCACGATGGCGATCGCTTCTTAATCGAGCGCTATAGTTTGGGAATGATGCCCAGTTTGTCCCTTACCGATACTTCTTATCGCAACCCGCAAAATTTACAAGTGTTAGGGATGGGAGCCTCGGAGTTTGCCGATCGAAGTCCGTTACCGGCAGTCCCCCTCGAGTTAGAGATTATTACCCAAAAATTGTGGAAGGGGGAACGGTTTCTCAATCAAGACTTTACCCTCGATCGCCTGACCGAAGCGCGAGCAAAAATCCCTTACGGGATCATTCATTTAGGCACTCACGGGATTTTTCAGGCAGGAAAACCCAACGAATCTTATATCGTATTCGGAGAAGGCAAACTTCCCCTCAACGAAATCCGTCAATTGGGTTTGCACGATCCGGTGGTGGAATTGTTGGTTTTAAGTGCCTGTCAGACGGCATTAGGAGATGTCGAGGCAGAGTTAGGATTTGCCGGGTTAGCGGTTGCGGCTGGGGTAAAAACGGCTTTGGGCAGTTTGTGGTCTGTCAGTGATGAAGCGACCCTCGCTCTCATGACAGGTTTTTATAGTTCTCTGCGAGATGTTCCTATTAAAGCCCAGGCTTTAAGACAAGCACAAATTGCCATGTTACGCGGGGAAACTCGACTGGAAAATGGCAATTTGTTCGTGTTCGGAGAACAGTATCCCCTGCCGTCAGAATTATCCCAAGTTGGCGATCGCACTTTCGCTCATCCCTATTTTTGGAGTGCGTTTACATTAATTGGCAGCCCATGGTGATAATCAGTCACCACCTCACTAC
>JBFRWJ010000079.1:0-2766 GCA_051439525.1 Spirulina sp.
TTTTGTCTGTATTTTTCCGTACTTCATTTTGAAGTGCGGAATGTCAGTAGAATTATTGCGATCGCCCATATCCCTTGCCAAACCGAGCGATCGCGTCCTAATCGAGAGACAGTTCCATCTCTTCACCGTAAAGTGCTACGGCATAGTCCAGATAGGTTTGCGCCTCATCTTCATCACCCATTTCGTGGAGTAGGGTCGCAAGACGCAAGGGTAAATTTTCCCGCTCGCCGATAAAATAATAGCGATTCCAGATGCACGCGATCGCTCGGCGCAATTCTTCGTGCAAAATTTTAGGACTGGTGGGAATTCGCGCCCTAATCGTGGGAAAACAGTCCGAGAAGATTTTGGCATCCCAACCCCTGAAACGAAGATAGGCCAAAATTTGCTGGAGGGAAAAAGTTGCGTAATGGGGAGATAGCATCTTTTTCAATGCGCCAAAATCATCGGGGTTGAGTTGCTCGATAAAACTGCGATATCCTTGCCGGGTTTCGATATAGCCGCCGGGTGGATGTCCGAATAAAAATGCACAAATATTAAGATTCTGGGGATAGTGTTGGGTTACCAGTGCTTGCCCGCCTCGCTCTTCCGTATAGCGAGCGATCGCGTGATAATTGACCATCAAGGAAAACGAACCGTGGTGAAAGGCCAGTTTCGGTGCTTTTCTACCCTCTAATAAATCTAGCCGAGTGTAACTCTTATCGGCAGAAAGCAGGAGCAGGCGATCGCCCGAGAGACGACGTAGAGTGTCGAGACAGAACAAACCGATACTGGGAAAAAGCAGATGCGTATCCGTTAACTGATGCTGATACTTCCTTAACACGCGATTGCAAGCCGGATCGCCATAGCGATTTTCAGAGGTGGGGCGATAGTCGTAACTAATCTGGAGCGTCTCCAGCAAAAAAGGATCGTCTAAGTCTATCTCTTCCTTGAGAGTGTGGAGGGTGACTAACATCTCCTCGAGTTGCCCGTCTCGAATCCGGTATAAATCTTGAGGAATGCTATCAAAAAAGTAGTTTCCCAATACCACCAGAGGATTCTTAAGGGTGTTGGCACGCAAAATCGAACCCGATGCCAGTTCGATGCTAGAGTCTTCCTGCACGTCATAGCAAGCAAAATCGAGCAGCCCTCGCTCGACGAAAGGTTGCAATTGGGGATGCGTTTGCCAAAACTGCAAAGTTCGCGACGAGAAATCCGTTAGCACGTATCGAATCGGGATATCTTTGAGGACTGACGTATCGTAGATCTCCAGAAATTGCTGGAGAAAGTGAAAGGCAAAACGTCCGGTTCCCGCTCCCAACTCTAGAATATACAGGGGTTGGGAGAAGTCGAGGGGTTGCTCGGAATCGCGATCGCAATCCCGCAGAAAGGCAAAGACAACTTGAGCGTAGGCGTTCGCGATCGTGGGATGATTGGTAACATAGTGGGGAACTTTGTGGGTATTCCATGCCCCCACTCCTTGATTTTGGAAAAAGTGACGCTGAATCTGCCACAAGAACGAGCGCGACAGGCTTCGTCGCTCTTCTAGAATCTGACTGTAGCTTTTTAACAGAAAGTCCAAACTCATAAGTCTTAATGCTTACTCCTCAAAATCAGGGAACTCCTCGGGAACGTTACTGGCACCCAAGGTTTGTTTGAGTTGTGCCTTGATTTGGTTGGCGCGCTTGGCGATCGCTTCGTAAAGTTGTTCTTGATGATCGGCAAATTTCTCGTTTGCCAAGGTTTCAAAGTGTTCCCGTACCTTTGCGGCATTGAGATCGGTCGCAATGTCAAGAGCCCGAACCAAATGCGGTTCGCTCCAATCGACTTCTAACTCGCCACTCTTAATGCGAGAGATTAACTTCCGCGTTATTGCTTGATGGGCTTCTTGGAAGGGTCTTTGGTCAGTGTTCGGAAAAGGTACGTCCTTAACAAAGGCTGACTCGTCGAGCTTCTCGAGGGCCAAGTTATCGATCCGCTCTGACAGACTGCCTTCAGTCCCTTCATAGGTATACTTCAGGGCTTGGCCTTTATCCAAGCCGATAATCGACCCCTCTTTTCCAACGAGGAATTGATCCGGGTGATTGTCGTAGTTGCCGATCGTCCAGTCTGCAATCAGGTGAGCCAGCATTTGAGCCACTTGAATAGGGGGTAACGCGATCGCAGCGTCGCGATTTTGTATCTCTCGGGTCAACATTTCATCGGATTCCTTAAAGGGTTGCAGGGTACCCGGTTGCCAGGCTTGGAGTCCGGGATGATAGAGTTCCATTTGAGTGGCTCTCGGCGACAAATCTTCGCCGACGATTTCCGCAGCCAGTCCGGATCCGCCACTCTCTGAGGCTCGCATGCTAGAACGTTCTTCGGGTTTCCAGACCCATAACTCGTTGGTATTTTCGTGTTCCATGAGTAGGGTTTCGTGAACGCCGCCAATTAAAACTTTCTTCTTGATATAAATCTGGTCGTTGCGAGCCCGATACCGAGTCTTATCGATTTTAGCTTGAGGTTCGGTCTGCTGCGATAGAGCCTCGCGATCGGCATCTTTGAGAGTGGAAAATTTACACTTCTTCCTCAGTCCCAACTGCTTTCTGAGCCTTGTGAGAACTCCCTCCAGTACACCAGCCTTGATTTTATTGTCTTCTGTAAACAACTCAATTTCTGCCGCACGATATTGTTCTAATAGGTTGACATGTTCTGTGAGCTTGTTGGGAACCTCCTCGAGGGCTTTCTCCTCAATCGCTTCGATGCTTGCGTTTAGCTGTTCGATCTGTTCGCGTTCTGTTGTCAAATCGC
>JBFRWJ010000080.1:0-14977 GCA_051439525.1 Spirulina sp.
CTTACAACCCATTGAGGCGGCTTCTCGGCAAGGTTTGGAACCTTGGGAAACTCACACCTACAGTTGGATCAGTCGCAGTATTTGCAAGCGGGTTTTTGCAGACAAGGTGGCCATTAAAACCGTTGATGCCCGAGAAGACGAGCGTTTTGAAGGGGAACACAGTATTTTAGCGAAAGGCATTCGCGGGGCCTTAGCGGTGCCGATCTGGGATCGCGATCGCGTGGTGGGGGTTCTCTATGCCGATGCCAGTTTAAAACTGAAAACGACGGATACTACAGAAGATGAAGAAGATTTGAGCTTTTTCTCTACCCTAGCCAACCTCGTCGCCTATAGCGTTCAACGTTGGCTGCTGACCCGCAAACTCCAAGAGGAAGCGAAAATTCGCCAACAACTCGAACGCTATCACTCTCCGGGGGTGGTGCAGCAGTTGATTGCTGTCGGTGCTCTGGAAAACGGTCGCCTCGAACCCAAAGAAGCGGAAATCAGTATCATTTTTGCCGATATCGTCGGATTTAGCGATATGTCCGAGCGCATGACTCCCCAACAAATCGCTCAGTTATTGGATCGCTTTTTTGAGGAGATGTTGCAATTTGTTTTTGCCCGAGGCGGAACTCTCGATAAGTTTATCGGCGATTGTATTATGGCCTTTTTCGGCGCGCCGAAACCCCAAGCCGATCATGCCGATCGCGCGGTGGCGGCGGCGTTGGAAATGTTGCAGCGTTTGGATCGACTCAATCAAGCGAGGGTATGGGAACAGCCTTTACAATTGCATATTGGCATCAATAGCGGTAAAGCCGTGGTGGGAGATGTGGGGAGTTCCCAACGGGTGGACTATACCGTTTTGGGGTCTGCCGTGAATTTAGCGTCTCGTTTGGAAATGAGTTGTCCCCCGAACGAATGCACGATTTCTGGAGCGACCTATAATCTCTTACAAAATAAAGAAGGATTCTATTTAATCGGCGAACGCAATTTTAAGGGCATTCATCGACGTATTCCCGTCTATCAAACCCGAAGAAATAAGAAAAGACCGCTCGGAAATGGAGACACGAAAAAGAAAATTCAGGGAGAAAATTAATAATGAGCAAAAAAGTATTGATTTTAGGCGGGTGTGGCAGAATTGGCAGCAGTATTGCTCGGGATATTTGCCAACATACTAATTCTACTCTTATTGTGACCAGTCGCCAGCCGCGATCGCCGAGGGTTGGAGAATTTTTACAGTTAGATCTCGCCGATCGCGATCGCGTTTCTCGCGCTATTCAAGATTGCGATTTGGTCGTGCATTGTGCGGGGCCTTTTGATTATCGCGATGGGTTTGTGTTGAAACGTTGTATCGAGTTGGGGGTGAATTATCTCGATGTTAGCGATCGCCCGCCTTTTGTGAAAAAAGCGCTGGCTTATCGAGAAGCGGCGAAGAAAGCGGGGGTGACGGCGATTTTAAGTACGGGAGTTTTTCCGGGGATTTCTAATAGTATGGTGCGTCAGGGGGTGGAGTTTTTGGATCGCGCTGAAGAAATTTATCTTTATTATGTCGTGGCGGGATCGGGAGGAGGGGGAGTGACGGTGATGCGCACGACTTTTTTAGGATTGCAACACCCTTTTCAGGCATGGATTGAGGAGGAATGGCGAGAGGTTTTGCCCTATCGCGATCGCGTTGTCGTCGAGTTTCCCGAACCCTATGGTAAGGTGGGGGTTTATTGGTTTGAAGTGGCAGAAACGTACAGTTTTGTCGAGTCGTTTCCGGGGGTGAAAACGGTGGTGACGAAGTTTGGTTCGTTTCCCGATTTTTACAATCGTTTAACGGCGTTGACGGCTCGCTTTCTGCCTAAATCTTGGCTCAACAATGGGATTGAGTTTTTATCCCGCGCTGCTTATCAAATGACTGAATTTACCGATCGCTTTAGTGGGGTGGGGGTGGCGATGAAGGCTGAGGTGAAGGGCATTAAAGCGGGAAAAAAGACCTCGGTTTTCGCGAACTTCTTTCATCCCCATACGGCTGCGGCTGCCGGATATGGTACGGGAAGCGTGGCGCGATCGCTCCTAACCGGAGAACTCCAAAAACCCGGGGTTTGGTCTGTAGAGCAAGCCTTTCCCACCGAACTTTTTCAACGGGAAATGAAGAAGAGGAATATCGCGATCGAGTTCGTTGAATTTTCGGGTTAATTTTTGCAAAGAATTTGCTTTATTCCTTGCCCGAGCGATCGCTTTGTGATATATTTATTTCATAATGGGTAATAGTAGCCGTCGTACATAGGTCAAACTATTCCCATTATGATACAAATAAAAATAACAGAAAAAATTGCAAAAAGCAAGGATTTTGAATGCCCAAAAATTGTTAAAAAATATTACCAAAATCCATGAGCGATTATCGATATCAAGTTGGCGGAAGTTTAACCAATGACGCACCGAGCTATGTCGAGAGAAAAGCGGACTCAGAGCTGTATGAGGCGCTGAAAAGTGGAGAATTTTGCTACATTCTCAACTCGAGGCAAATGGGAAAATCCTCCCTTCTCGTCCGCACCAAATACCGACTCGAAGCGGAAGGATTTCGCTGTACGGCATTAGATGTCACGGGAATTGGCAGCGAAAATATTACCCCGGAACAATGGTATAAAGGAGTCGTGTCTCAACTCTGGCTGGGATTAAATCTACTGGGGAAAATAAACCTAAAAACTTGGTGGCAAGAACACAGCGATCTGGCCCCCTTACAACGCTTGAGTCAGTTTATTGCCGATATTATTTTACCGAAATTCGAGAGCGATCGCATCGTTATTTTTATCGACGAAATTGACAGTATTCTCAGCTTGCCTTTCCCCATCGACGACTTTTTTGCCCTTCTGCGTTTCTTTTACAATCAGCGAGCGAT
Source organism: Spirulina sp. (assembly GCA_051439525.1). Taxonomy (GTDB): domain Bacteria; phylum Cyanobacteriota; class Cyanobacteriia; order Cyanobacteriales; family Spirulinaceae; genus CCY15215. The sequence goes on from JBFRWJ010000080.1 coordinate 2,864, forward strand.
CGAGCCAAAATACCAGCGCATCACCTTTGCAATTTTCGGCGTTGCAACTCCTTCCGATTTGATTCGAGATAAAAAGAGAACGCCATTTAATATCGGTCGAGCCATTTCCTTATCGGGTTTTACCCTTGCCGAAGCACAACCCCTCAAAAAAGGCTTAAGTGACAATGAAGCGAAAACCCAACATCTCCTTGAAGAGATTCTCAATTGGACGGGAGGACAACCTTTTTTAACGCAAAAATTATGTAAATTAGTGGTCGAAGAGAGCACGGTCAGTCATCATTTACCCGTCACCCGCAACGCTCTGAGCCTGTCGAAGAGTCACCCGTTAAGGAAGAAGGGACAAGAGGAAATTTTCCACATCGTTAAAACCCGTATTATTGAAAAGTGGGAATCTCAGGACGATCCGGAGCATTTGCGAACGGTACTCTATCGCATTCTCAGCAATGAATATATGGCCAGTCGGTTATTGGGAATTTATCAGCAAATCTTGAGAGGAGAAGTCGTCAAAACGGATGATAGTCGAGAACACATAGAACTCATATTATCGGGATTAGTCGAAAGCGATCGCGGCAAGCTGGAAGTCAAAAATCTCATCTATCAGGCAGTTTTTAATGAAAAATGGGTCACCAAGCAACTGGAAAACTTGCGCCCTTACTCGACTAAATTTAATAGTTGGATTGAATCCCAACAACAAGATGAAAGCCAACTATTGCAGGATTGGGAACTCCAAGAAGCCCTCGCCTGGTCGAGAAACAAACAACTTGGCGATCTCGATTATCGTTACCTCGGAGCCAGTCAAGAACTGGCCAAGCGTAGGGCAGAAAGTCACTTAGCCGTTGCCAAAGAAAAGCGAGAAAAAGCAGAATTTGCCCTACAAGCAGCGACAGAGGCCCATCGTCTTTTAGCAGAAGCCAGAAAAACCGTCAAAACTGAGGCAAAAAATCTGCGATCGCGACGGTTCTGGATTCCTGCAATTTCTACCTCGATCGCGATAGGAATATTATTATTGCGCTGGACGGGTGTTTTGCAAGGACTGGAATGGAGGGCATTAGACTGGTTATTTCAAAACCGTCCCGTCTCGGGAATCGACCCCAGAATTACCATTATTACAATTGACGAACCGGACTTACAAAAAATCGGTCAATATCCCATTCCCGATCGTATTTTAGCGAAAGCGATCGCCACGCTAAAATACCACAATCCCCAAGCCATTGGCTTAGATGTGTATCGAGATTTTCCCGTAGAACCCGGTCATCAAAACCTCGTGGAACTGTTAGAAACTACGGAGAATTTAGTCACGGTGGAAAAACTCATTGGCAGTCGTATTTATCCTCCGCCCATATTAGCGGGAAGCGATCGCGTCGGACTGGCCGATCAAATTTTCGATGGAGATGGTAAAATTCGCCGTGCCTTACTTTCAGAGCGATCGCCAGAAGGTCAACTGCGTTTTAATTTAGGCTTAGAACTGGCGTTGCGCTATTTAAAACCCAAAGGAATCGAACCCAAATCTTTCCCCGATCGCAGCATTCAACTGGGAAAAGCGCGCTTATTTCCCTTTCAATCGAATGATGGGAGTTATATCCGCGCTAAAAAAGGCGGCTATCAAATTTTATTAAATTATTGGGGAACAAAAGAACAATTTACAACCTTTTCTTTGACCGACTTATTAAACGATCGCATTCCCGCCGACGCATTAAGCGATCGCGTCGTTTTAATGGGGACAACGGCAGAGAGCATCAACGATATTTTCCAAACCCCCTACAAAGAATTGCACATGGCTGGCGTAACCATTCATGCGAACATCGCCAGTCAATTATTAAATGGTGCTTTAGATGGACGACCGATGCTGCGGGGGTGGCCCGAATCGGTAGAATGGATTTGGATATGGGTTTGGGGAACGATCGGGACGGTTTTGGCATGGAATTTCCAAAAAAATCTTCCCATTGCGATCGCGACTTTCATGGCGGGTTTAGGCTTAATCGCGATCGGCTATAGTACATTTTTAAGCGGGTGGTGGATTCCCCTCATTCCTGCCTTATTCAGTTTAATTCTGGGTGCGATTCTCCTTCCTTTGGTGACAGCCAGAGAACTCGAAAAACAACAATGCGATCGCGTTGTCAAATTATTACTGGAAATTCGCCAAGAATATCCCACCGCCGGACAAATTGCGATAGAATATCTCAAGGAGTCAGAAAGTCCCGAAAATCGCCAAGCGATCGAACAAATTCTCTTCAATTCAGAATCTATTCTTCCCCAACCCCCAACCCCTAACCCCTAAATTCCTTTGCTAGAATCGAGGAATATAAAGTTGTGGGAGAAAAAATGTGGTCGAACTGCTGAAAACCCAGACAGCATGGCAACAGTTAAGAAATCGTCAAATTACTTGCGATCGCGCCTTAGCCATGCTAGTCAATGAAGAAGGGGCAATCAATTCTGCCTTACTCGATTCAGAAGTTAGCGATCGCTTTTTTCGCGAATTTCCCAATAAAAAACGTTTACCTCCCGTCGTTCCCCTGCTTCTCTGGCAAAATTGTTATTATCTTGGCAGTCCCGTGCAGATTTCTGCGAGCGATCGGCGCATGATTCGCGATCGCACGTTTGCGGAAATCCAAATCGTTCCCGTTACAGACAAAAGTTATAATAAATGGTATCACGCCTATCACTACAATCCGAAAAATATCACGGCGAATCCTCTGATTAATCCCCTCACGGGACAGATCGAACAAGAAAATATTAGCGAAACGACCGAACTCTATCTCGCTAAAGCCGTCGATCAGATCGAACGCATTAAAACCCTCATTTCTGGAGCCTTGCGAAACCGTGCCAGCGACATTCACCTCGAACCCATGCAAGACGGGTTGCGAGTGCGCTATCGCATTGATGGGGTATTGCGCGATATTACCACCCTTCCCGTGGAAATCAGCCGGCGGGTTGTCGTTGCCTTAAAAGTCATGTCCGAAATTGATATCGCCGAAAGTCGCAAACCCCAAGACGGACGCATCGGCGAACAATATGCCTCGGGGGAACAGGTAGAATTGGGCATGGATATGCGCGTGAGTACCCTCCCTTGTGTCTTCGGGGAAAAAGCCGTCATTCGTTTGTTACCTCGCAAAAATCCCTTCAAGATTCTTGGCGATTTAGGATTTTCACAAAAAACACTGAATATTTATAAAACTTGGCTGACGCAACCCCAAGGGATTATCGTTTTTACGGGTCCCACGGGTTCGGGAAAAACCAGTACGCTCTACACGAGTTTGCAATCCATCGCCACGGAACACGTCAACGTCGTCACGGTAGAAAACCCCGTGGAGTATATTTTACCCCGCATTACCCAAACCCAAGTGAATGAAGCGGCGGGGATGACCTTCGCGGCTGGAATGCGGGCGATTTTGCGCCAAGACCCGGATATTATCATGGTGGGAGAGATTCGCGATGAGGAAACGGCGGAAACTGCCGTGAGAGCGGCGCTGACGGGGCATTTAGTTCTCACTACCCTCCACACGAATGATGCGCCGGGTGCCATCCCGCGTCTCAAGGATATCGGACCCGATCCGGGGTTGATCAGCGATGCTTTATTGGGGATTGTCGCACAGCGTTTGGTGCGGCGAGTTTGTCCCCATTGTGCCGAATCTTATACCCCGACGGAAGAGGATTTTGTGAAGTTAAATGTAGACCCCAAGCGCATCGATACTTCTCAATGGCGCAAGGGCAAAGGATGTAATATGTGTTTTGAGTCGGGATATTTGGGACGGGAAGCGATCGTAGAACTTTTGGATGTAGACGATACCGTTCGAGAGATTATTTATGATGGTACGATGACCCAATTACACCGCTATTTAAAGAAAATTAAGTTTGCGTCTTTCCGCATTGCTGCGATTGAAAAGGTGGCTTTGGGAGTGACGACGGTTGAAGAAGTTTTGCGGGTTTTACCTTACAGTTCTCTGCGTCGGAAGGCATTGGGAGAGTAAAAAATAGCAGCCGATTTTGTGGGGCAATTGCTATATTAAGGGAAGTGCAACGACGTGGCAATCGAAGCGATCGCGCTAATTCTCCGAACTCCCGTGATATGTGGCTAGCAAGGAGAAAAAGCCCATGTCCCGCTTCACCAGCATTGCTCTCGTCCTGTTGCTCATCCTCGGGGCTTCCAACTCCGCTCGTGCTACAATCCCCTGCAAGGCTTGCAAGGATGCGCAAGGTAGCGAATACTGTTGCCCCTAAACGCTTAAGGCGATCGCGTTCTTTGCTGAATGCGATCGCTTTAAGTTTTGAGACGAAATTGGCATTTTGGCAAAAATACGGGAAAATTTGGCAGACCGAAGCGGGGTCGATTTTCCCGGGAGTCCTGCCAAAACGCTGAAAGGTTTGGAGAATAAGGGATATGACAATTCAAGCGAGAAAAAATCTTGTCAAATGAGGCTGAATTTGGGATAATTAATGGAGGTTCGCCAAATCTGCTGCCAGAAACATTATCTGATGCCGATTGTAGCTAGCGGACTTTCAACGGCTTCTCTGAAGTCGAATTAATGGAAACATCTCCCAGTACAGGAGATGCTCAAACAGGGAATTCTTTCAACGGCTTCTCTGAAGTCGAATTAATGGAAACATGATAAGCATTAATGCTCTCAGAAATCGCAAGTCTCTTTCAACGGCTTCTCTGAAGTCGAATTAATGGAAACGAAATTTTTCTATAGGGAACGCCGGAATTTGTCAATGCTTTCAACGGCTTCTCTGAAGTCGAATTAATGGAAACGATCTCACTATTTTAGTCTGACATTAGGGTTTGTTCCTTTCAACGGCTTCTCTGAAGTCGAATTAATGGAAACTTTCAAGTCGATCCAGACTCGATCTCTTGCAACATTCTTTCAACGGCTTCTCTGAAGTCGAATTAATGGAAACCCATTTCCTCTCCTCCTCGCACGGCTGATTCTCTCCTTTCAACGGCTTCTCTGAAGTCGAATTAATGGAAACTTCTGCTCAATTGCTCGGCGAAAGACTGGGAGGGAATCTTTCAACGGCTTCTCTGAAGTCGAATTAATGGAAACGCATCATATTTGACATCGACTATTTTGACGGTTGTACTTTCAACGGCTTCTCTGAAGTCGAATTAATGGAAACTCTCCTGAAAGAATTGCAATATAATCGTTGGGATTGCTTTCAACGGCTTCTCTGAAGTCGAATTAATGGAAACTATTTCTTACAGCAATCCTGTTTTGAATTGTTTTTCCAACTTTCAACGGCTTCTCTGAAGTCGAATTAATGGAAACACCGAACCGGGAACAGGAGCGGAAACGGAAGCGGGTTTTCAATAGGAGTGCATCTCAAATTCGTAAACCAGCAGCCCCCTAGCCCCCAACCTTGGGGGAATCAGAGTCCGGAAGTCCCCCGAAGTCGGGGGATTTAGGGGGCATATGCGTCAATTCGATGAGTAGCAGAATTATGTATTTGCAAAACTGAGATGCACCCTTTCAATAGCTTCTTTAAAGTCGAATTAAACTGATGATTTCTATCATCAAAAAACTAGGGAGCAAGATGCTCCCACTACAACGATCGCATCCGTCCAATCATTGGGAAAATATTTCCATCTGGATCGGACAAAAATGAGATCGGCAAGACAATTGCGATGGATTATTTGATGCGATCGCTAAGATCTTTCAAGTCTTTAGCGAGAAAGTTTGTTGAGTCGTTTTTACAGAGTTCAACATCGTATAATATTCGGACAAAAGGCTTCTTAATTTCATCAATATAAAAATCTTTTACTGTAGGCATTGGATTCCAGCCTTCTACCTCTTTTCGCCTTTTTTCATGTTCTTTTTCATAATCTTCTAGAGATTCACTGTCTACTTTCGTTCTACAACTATACAGATAACACAAAGCATCAATCTTTTCAACTCCTCGTAAATTGTGAACGAGTTGATTTCTTCGATCTAGATCGTGGATTTTTTCATGCTGGCAAGCCCAATCTAATAATAGCCAAGACCAATCTTTTTTCTTAAGCTGAATAGAAATCAATTCTTTTAACCACTCTAGAAGTTGAGAATTATATTTTATCTGGAACGAAGAAGAACGATAATTGCTTTTATTGCAAATATTTCGCAAACAAAAATCAGAAGAATCAATATCTTTCTTACCCAAATATTTTCTTAAAAAATCATTCTTCTTATCTTCTATAGAAAAATGTAAAGCTTTGGATAAATTCTGAGAAGAATTTTTAAAAGAGTCAAAAACACTCAACTCCTTCAACTCGTTCTGAGATTTAAAAGATAATCCTGTTTCATCCCATTTTAATAATTCAGAAGGTTTCAAATGATCGATCGGAGAAATCTTTTTAAGCAATTTTATAGTTGCTGCTTTCAAAAATGTTTCTTGTGCTGCAATCAGCAACGTAATTCCAGCCAAATAATTTTCTTGTTCAAAGAAAATTTCAACAATATCTAAAGCACGTCTAATACGTTCTCCTGCATTTTTGGAATTAAACTCATTGAGCTTAACACCTTGAGGTAAAACGATTACTTTGATATTAAAAATATCGACATATTCTTGCAGTTTTACTTGTAAATCTGATGCAATTGGAGGTTCAACATCCTTAATTAGTTCTAATGCCGCTCCCGGAATCCCCTTTTTAATCAATTGTTTAGCTTTTTGCAATTGCAAAGCGCGTAAATATCGAGAACTGGATAAAACATTCGCAGTTTCGGTATCGTACTCATTGGCAACGAGAAACTTAACGGCATTCCCAAATTTTGCCAAGCTGACAAACTGCAATGCCGAAGACATCGCTGGCGTTCCAGCTTGATGACTCAAATAAATCCTATCATCTTCACCGCATTCAATATCATCTTTTTCTGCGAAAGTTTTCTCCATTATGTTGAGAACGATATCCCAATCATCTAAACCTTTATTTTCGGGGTTTAATACTTCATCTTTAGGATCGAGTATCAAAAACTCAATGTGAGCTTCTTTTGTCCAAGGATGATTTTGCAAATACCGTTCAAATAATTCTTTGCTCTCAATAGTATCTTTCCAAAATGGCTTGTCTTTTCGATTTTCTGGTGGAAAAATATGTTGTTGGTCGCTGAGAAGAACAATGATGCGATCCAGCTTTATCTTATCTTTTTCGAGTCGAGCTAGAAAAGAATCCCAAAGAGGAAATACAAGAATGTTAACCGCCTCCTCAACTTTTCCATAGATACGAGCGATCGCGCGAGATTCGAGAGAATAATATTTCTCTTTATTCTTCCCAAAAAATATTTCTTTCTCTTTGAGTGTACGCGGACAATTATTTTCTAATTTTGCTTTGCGAACGTACTTATTCTTATGATTCTTATCCGCATCGGATTTGAGCAGAATATCGCTGCTGCCTGTCGTGACAATCCATGTATTTTTAGTCATTGTTTTTGAGAGAGTAGAGAGTAGAGAGTAGAGAGTAGAGCGATCGCAGTGCTAAATTGAATATTTAACAGCGATCGCGGAGAAGAAAATCAACAAGATGAAGAAAATTCATGTTCGGGGATTGAATGAAAGTTAAGAAAATAAATCGATAATTAGATTCTTGCTCTCATTGTCGATCCGAAGAAAATTCATGTTCGGGGATTGAATGAAAGTTAAGAAAATAAATCGGTAATTAGATTCTCGCTCTCATTGTCGATCCGCCAGGGATTGAAAATCCCTGTCTCATACACGAAATCCATTGAAATGGATTGCGATCGCGAGATTTTCCCTTTTTTGAATTGATAATTTTGAATTTTGAATTGATGAGTCGATCCGCCAGGGATTGAAAATCCCTGTCTCATACACAAAATCCATTGAAATGGATTGAACCAGTGAGATTGACCATGTTTTGAATTGAAAATTTTTAATATGAAACCGATCGCACATTCCTCACCCCGTCCCGTATAGCAATGAAAACGGACTATCTTCCTGCAAAAAATTGAGGAAGCGATCGATGGTTTCTCGTTCCTGTCGGTTATCAACATGAGGAAACAACGTCAATAATTCCACATATTCCCCCGTCGATCGCAATTCTCCATCTCGTTCCAAATAGCGAGGATACAAGCGATGCCACAAACGCCCAATTTGATTGAGCTTTCCCGTCAACTCGCTCTTTTTAATTTCATTTTCCCCGCGATAGGGCCCGTGCAACCATCGTACCGCTCGACTGTCCGCCAGAGAAGGAACGAGACAACCCCACACCTGAAGGCGATCGCCATGCCACGCTTCTCGCCATGCCGCCGGTTCTCGCACCTTCTTCTTCTTATACTTCAACCAATTTTGCAACGTCCGGTGCAAACTGTCCAAAAATGCCGTGACATCCCCCAAATCTTCCACGGGAACTGCAAATTGTTCCCAACTCTTCCCATCCTGCCATAACTCCCAATGACAGCCGATCGCGGGATTGTTGGTATTGTTCGCATAAGCGGGAAAAACCAAGCGATGATCCGCCCGTCGCCAAGACTTGCCAAATCCCCCCAATAATAACGCGAACTTTAAAAGAGACCGAAGCAAGCGCTGCAAATTTTTCCGAGATTTATCCTTGAGATTGGTATCCGCACTTAAAAGCTGCAACATTCCCTCTTGAATGTCATACATGGGAATCCCTCCTCGTCGATAGGCATGATGGACGATTTCCCAGTCCTCCGGCGGCGCGTTAAACCCTACCCCCACTTGACCCACCACCGAAGTTTTACCGCCAAACCCGCCCCATAACTCCCGGGTCAAAACCTCGGCAGTTTTAGCATCCGTCAGACCCCCAAACAAGCGCAAGGTATGCGATCGCAAGGTTGCCTTAAACCCATTGGGACGAAATTCTCCTGTTTTATCCAAACGGCGAGAGGTCATTCCCTGACCCTGCAACGGCACGGATAATAAGCGAGATTTCCCAAAACGTTTAGTCTGACCGTATCCCGCACTCGTTCGCATCCCAATCCCTCGTTCTAACGCCGCGCGCCATATTTTCCAGATCGTTTCCCACTCTTCTGCTGCCAATGCCTTGCGACTGGAGATACCGAAACGCAATCGAGGTTTGTAAAGGGAGATTTGCAAAAAAGCACTGTGCGCCTCTTGTCCCTGCATTTGCCATGCTTGTTGGGGATGCACCAAATCGATTAAAGCCGAGCGATCGCGCCAGGTCTCATTAACCGGATAGGCACCGTGGAAGCGCAAAAGACCGGGGCGCATTTCTCCATTCGCATCCTTACCGCCACAATAGCGCAGGGTATCTTCTCCCAACTGACGGCACGCTCGCAAAAACGCACCTTTCATACTACTGCCGGGATAGTAAGGAAAGCCACCCTTGCCCAATACCGGACGGATCGCGGTTTCATCCTGTCCGCTATTGGAAACCATGCGCCATGCAATCTCTCGGTCTCGAGTTTCCACGCTATCGGGAAAAGTTGGGGGTTCTTCCTCCATGCCCTCGAGCCACTCTTCAACCCAGTCATCCGCATCTTGGCGATCGGCTTTGGGTTCGAGGCGTTGCAATTGAGCCCGTCCGGGAATTTGGGCGCGAAACATCATTGGGATTTGCGTGATTTCCATTGTTTTTTCCTTTTCTTGAGTGAGTCGGGAGCGCTTCGACTTCGTTAGTTTGTTGTTGGGCTTTAGTCCTTCTTCAATCTAACCGGAGCGCTAAAGCGCAACAACGAGCCTTAGATTATGGCTAATCATCCGGATTTGATATTAGTTTTCGTCATTGTTGTTTGCATCGGAAGCAAACTTTTTGTACCGTTGCGTCCACCACACCATGCTGTCGCATAGCTGCGTTAAAATGGCTAGCGCAACTTTGCGCCGTTCTTTGGAAAAGTGTTCTTCATCCCATAATTGCTCGGCCATTTGGCGCACGGAGTCGGGATTATTGGTGTCAATTTCATCATTGGGTAAGGCAATTCCTGCATATTCGAGAATTTCGGCAAGGGCGTTCCACGTTTTTCGCCAGTATGTGGCTTTATGCGCCTCCGATGGTTTGAAACGGTGCTGTTCTCCCCAAAAACGCTCTAACCCAAACGCGACGGTCATTCGCATTTTGTAAACTTGGGGGTGGGCTCTCCCTTGGATGCCATAGTCCCAAACCAGATCGTGGGCAATGCGATCGATGCTGTAAGATGCAAAGGTTGTGCTCACTATTCTACTCCTTCTAAAAAGACGTGACAATTGCCGCACCCGATGGACTCCAAACCCCCGAGATAGATTTCTCCGTGGGCTTTTTCGCCAAAAGGTTGCCATTTCTTCTCCTTTTTCTCGCCATCGAGATATTTGCGCAGGGCGATGGGAAATACGAGATAAGTGTCTTCCGGTAGGGCTTCCATGTTGAAGAATTGCCCCCCATCCACTCTTTTTTCATCGTCTTTCAATTTAACGCGGCTTTGTCGATACAAGGCCATATCGTGAATGAGACCGATCTCGTCATCGGCAACCACTACGGCAGGCAATTCTCCCCCAATGGGAAACCAAGGGGAAAGGTCTTCGGTTTTGTTAATGGTTAAAAAACCGTAGTTGAAAAAGAGCTTTTCTGTCTCGCCGACTTTGAGGGGTTTGAGGGTTCGCGATCGCGTTCCCGGTTCGGGAATATTGCAATCTTTAAGCGGTTTTTCTTCCTCCTGAGAATTGTTTTTTAGGGTGACGCGGCGATCGCTGGCAAGGCGTTGATAGCGTTGCAGCAAGCGCGGGCAACTCACCCAAACAACAGGCTGTCCGGGGCAAAATACGGGCAACCAGAGTAGGGAAGCATACTCGATCTTCACGTAAGATTCGGTGGTACTATCGGCAACCCCAGATTTTGCCTTCGCACCGTACCAAAAGTTTTCTTCGTCTTCCGAGACATTCCGCATCTCGCTACGCAAGCGCCCGCGAATGGAACTTCCGGGGATAATTCCGGTTTGGGTGAACTGGTCGCGAAAAATGAGATTGAGATTGCCGCTTTCTTCTCCCGCCGAAGCGCCGACGTGAAGCGGTGCGAGGGTATGAACGATACCGTAAGCCTTGTGATACATTTAAGATACTCCGTCGATTTGTAAGGGTAATGCCAGTCCGCAACCCAAGCAGTTGAGGGGAAAGCCTTCTTTGGGAAACCATTCGTCTTTCCATTCCCACCAAGAAAGACCCAGCGATCGCTCGAGCAGGTAAACGCTACCGGGAGGCACGGCATAGCGTCCCCGTCCCAAGCGTCCGCCGAAACGATAGGTATTCCCTCCCGTCCGATAGCGATAGGGAATGGGTTTATCGGTTAATAAGTGAGAAAGTTCGGGAAAATCGGAATGTTGGGGGTAGCGATAGGAAAAGCGATTCGATCCCCAAACCCCGGGGGCAATCAGAGCAAACCCGCGATCGATGGGTTGTTGAAATTTTTCGATAATCGGATCGTCCTCCTCAAGTTTTTCGCTTTCAATTTCGACGAGATGATTTTCCCCCCCAAAGCGATACCATCCCGATGCGATCGCGACGGTAGATAAATAAATCAAGCAATATTCTTCGGGCAATTGTACGGCATATTCTAAGAACAAACCGTCATTTTTTTTCACGTTGCGTTCTTCGTTTTTGAGATGGGGATGAAGGAGGGGGACGAATTTCCACGGTGCTGCTGCTGCTTTTTCTCGGATTTCTTCGCGATCGCCCCAAACGGAAATCGGTTGCCAGCTAAACTCTGGAGTTATCTCAATATCTTCGTCGAGTTCCCATCCATGTTCGCCAATTTTCCAATAATTTAATTGACGTTCTTGATTGTCGCCATCTTTCACTTGATAAAGCCAAGGAATCGGCACGTAAAAATCAAAATAGTCCTCGCATTTTGCCCAAAACGGCCCCCCTACCCGCAATTGATCTCGCAGTTCTTCTTGAAGAGAATTCCTTTCATTTTCGGGTTTTCCTGCATTTTCTGCCTTGCTTTGGCTAAAAATCAAGCCCGATAAAGTCGCAGCATCGGGAGGAAACTTCGATCGCGATTGTCCCACCAAATTTTCCGGAGATAAAAACCCTCCGGCACTGCCATACATGAGTCCTAATGGTTTAACGATAATGAGATAGCGAAACATTATTTTGTAGGTTTAGGTATAGGGTTAAGGTGTAGGGTTAGGGTATAGGTTTAGGGTTAGGGTGTAGGGACGTTGCATGCAACGTCCCTAC
>JBFRWJ010000081.1:0-17815 GCA_051439525.1 Spirulina sp.
ATAGTTCCGATGGCATTGGTTTGGCTGCCCCACAAGTTGCCGTGAATAAGCAACTCATCGTTATCGACTGCGAACCCGATAATGCCGCGAACCCACCGTTGATTTTAATTAACCCCAAGATTATCGCAGCCAGCAACGCACTCTGCAATGCCGAGGAAGGCTGTTTGAGTATACCGGGAGTCTATTTGGATGTCATCCGTCCCAAGGCGATTGAAGTGACCTTTAAGGACGAAAATGGCAGACCTCAGAAACTCAAAGCCGATGGACTGCTATCCCGAGTGATTCAACACGAGATGGATCATTTAACGGGGGTTCTCTTTGTCGATCGCGTCGAAAATAATTTAGTCTTGGCAGAGGAACTGAAAAAGCACAATTTTTCAGTCAATGCCGTTAAACCTGTTGCTTGAGGATTCGAGAAAATACGATGGAAATGACACCAAAAAGCGGAATTTTGTTAGGAGGTTGCTGCATCTGCGCGATCGCGGGAGTCGGTTCGATTTTTGAACTCTCCTACGGACATCCGACCTACGGAACGACGATTACTGCTATTATCCTCGCAGCGAGCATTCCCCTTACAGGGTTACTCTTTTGGGCCGCCGTTCGCGATACAAAAGCCAATCAATCTCGCTAAAGTTACTGTGGCAGCGCGATCGCTGTTTGACGATTGGGGAAACAATGTGGAAGGAAATGCGATCGCAACAATTCTCATCCCATTCCCCCAAGGAATGTTACAATCCTTGCTCTGAATTAATGTTAGACACTGAGTACAGGGTTAATAGCGATCGCTTGCGAAGCAACTTCCCATTCTAAACTGGAATGAGTCTAGTTTTAGAGAATGCTATCCAGCGAATACTGGACAGTAGCGGACAATTTGGAGCGAACTCATGGCAATCCCCGATCTACCCCCCGACGATTTACCACCTCAGCAACTTGGGCTCAGCGATCGCATTCTCCGACAAAAATTGGACTTATCCCTAACGCAACGCTTTCAAGAACAATGCGATCCCGCTACGTTACAATTAATTGCCATCTGCGATTGGTCGATAACAACAACAGCGAATGTAGTCACCTTAGCGATCGTTTGCCCCGATCCCACCACGAATTGGCAAGTACTCGAGGGCGTTGTCCCATTGGGGAATGAGATAGCACGATTTTCTCGAGATGCCAAACTGCGGATTTACTCGAGTCCGGAGATGCTCGACTGGTTTGAAATCCGTGTAGACGAACTCTCAATTTATCGAGAACCCTCTTGACGATTTCTTGAAGTTTTCAGAGTCAACAGCGAGTTCTTGGAATTTTGGACACTCTCGAAACAAGAAGTTTTACGGGTATTTTAGCCATTATTGATGCAGACTGCGATCGTATCGATTTCAGATTTTGCAAAATTCTGCATAATTAAAAAAGCAAGTAGGACAAGCTAAAACTCATCCTACTGACCCAAAATTAAACCTTTAATTTATCTGCAATGCGTTGCATTGCAACTTCTACATTTTCCCGGCTATTAAACGCCGAAATGCGGAAATAACCTTCTCCTGCAGCCCCAAAACCAGAACCGGGAGTTCCCACCACATAAGCTTCTTTCAATAACTTATCGAAGAAATCCCAACTGGTGACTCCCGAGGGGGTTTGCACCCAAACATAAGGCGCATTCACACCTCCGTAAACCTGCAACCCCATCGCCGTTAATTTCTCCCGTACAATGGCGGCATTTTCCAAATAGAAACTCACCAACCCTTTAATTTGTGCCTGTCCTTCAGGGGAATAAACGGCTTCGGCTCCTCGTTGGACGATGTAAGAAACCCCATTAAACTTAGTAGATTGGCGGCGATTCCATAACTTGTGCAATTCTACGTCAGATCCATCCGATGCCTTCGCCGTGAGGGATTTTGGTACCACGGTAAAGGCGCAGCGAGTCCCCGTAAATCCGGCATTTTTCGAGAAAGAACGAAACTCGATCGCGCAGTCTTTTGCCCCTTCTATCTCATAGATGGAGTGGGGCAATTCGGCATCGGTAATAAAGGCTTCGTAAGCGGCATCAAAGAAGAGTATTGCCCCATGTTCCTTGGCATAATCCACCCATTTTTTCAGGGTATCTTTACTTGCCGTTGCCCCCGTGGGATTGTTGGGAAAACAAAGATAAATTAAGTCTACTTTTTCCGTAGGAAGATCGGGAGTAAAATTATTTTCTGCCGTCATGGGCAGATAAATTAACCCTTCATATTTCCCCGCATCATTTCCCGGTCCCGTATGACCCACCATCACATTCGTATCGACATAAACGGGATAAACCGGATCCGTGACCGCGATCGTGTTATCTTTGCCAAAAATATCGAGAATATTCCCCGTGTCGCATTTCGCCCCATCGGAAACGAAAATTTCTGACCCATCGATATCGCATCCCCTTGCTTGGAAGTCATGGGAGGCGATTTTTTCTCGCAACCAAGCATAACCCTGTTCGGGCCCGTACCCTTTAAATGTAGCGCGATCGCCCATATCTTCCACTGCTTCGATCATGGCAGTGCGACAGGCTTCCGGTAAAGGTTCCGTGACATCGCCGATCCCCAATTTAATAATCGGTGCGTCGGGATTGGTTTGAGCAAAGGCTTTTACCCGTCGGGCAATTTCCGGGAAGAGATAGCCGGCTTTAAGTTTGAGATAGTTGTCGTTAACAGTTACCATTGCGGATCGATCTTGACCAATAATTTTTAAATTGTCTCACAGACTACCCGGAAAACAATGCCCGAACCCAGAAGCGATCGCGTCCGAGCTACTTTCATCGGATCTACTGCTATTTTAATGTGGGCGACCCTTGCCCTTTTGACGGCGTTAAGCGGCGATATCCCGCCTTTTCAACTGACCGCCATGTCATTTACCCTTGCCTTTGCGATCGGGCTGGCATTTTGGCTCAAACAGGGGATTCCTGTTGTTTCTGCGTTAAGACTACCCTTAAAGGTGTGGACTTTGGGGATTTTGGGATTATTTGGCTATCATTTTTTCTATTTTATTGCTCTGCAAAATGCACCGGTGGTGGATGCCAATTTAATTAATTATTTATGGCCGGTGCTGATTGTTTTATTCTCGGCTTTGTTACCGAGAGAGCAATTAAAATGGTTTCACGTCGTCGGGTCGATGGCGGGATTTATCGGGGCGGCATTGTTGGTGACGAAAGGACAGTCTTTCGCCTTTGAATCTCAATACGCGATCGGTTATTTGGCGGCGTTGATTTGTGCTTTTACTTGGTCGAGTTATTCGGTGTTATCGCGATTGTTTGGGGAGATTCCTACCCATAGCGTGGGAGGATTTTGTGGCGTTACGGCGGTTCTGGCGTGGGTCTGTCACGGATTATTTGAAAGTACGGTTTTGCCCGTGGGTGGGGAATGGTTGGCGATTCTTGGTTTGGGTTTGGGCCCGGTGGGGTTGGCATTTTTTACGTGGGATTATGGGGTTAAAAAGGGAAACATTAAAGTATTGGGCGCACTGTCTTACAGCGTGCCCTTACTTTCGACGGTATTATTGATTTTGTGCGGTTTGGCAGAGCCGAGTATATCGGTGATTTTTGCCTGTTTGTTAATCGTCGGTGGGGCGGTTTTGGCGGCAAAGGATTATTTTTGAGTTCGCGATCGCCCCTAGGACTCGGAAACGGTTAAACCGTATTGTTCGCACATTTTTTTGAGATCTTTTTTGAGGCGATCGCGCACTTCTTTGGGGGAAACAATTTCGCAATTTTTGCCGTAGCGCATGACTTCACGCACCAACCAAAAGGGATTGGATGTTTTTTTGACAACTTTGCGAATTTTGTCTTTGCCTTCTCCTTCCACTTTGTCGTCGATATCCTCTTCCTTGGATTCGTAGACTTCCGCCATTCTGCCATAAAAGTGTAAGTATACTTCGATCGTTCCCAATCCTTCCTTGCGCCAAATTCCGTCATGGCGCAGGACGTTCAAAATCTTATCCAAACGAAAGCAGCGATTGTGCTGGAGTTCGGGAATGGGCTCGTCTTCTGTCATTTCTTCACACCATGCTTCGAGATAAAAGCGCTTTTCAATAAATTGAATGCAACCAAAACGCACGTTAAATTCTTCTTGTTCTTGGGGATTCTTACTGTAAATCAGGTGAAATGGTTCTTCCCGTTCGATGTGCATATCGATGACTCTGCGCCAAGCTTCGGTCTCGTGAGTGATTGCCTTCAGGAGTTTCTGCCGCAATGGTGCTTCTAATTGCCCTCGCTCGACGAGCAGTTCGATAATGGTTTTCGCTTCATTCATGCGACCAGCATCGGTCAAGACTTTAACGGCGCGATCGAGAGCATGGATTTGCGCGGGACTGAAAGAGAAAGGTTTGCCAGTTTCAATTTCTCCTCGGGCGATAGCAACCAGCAATCCTGAAATACTGGGATTTTCACCCCAGAAGACCTTTTCGCGACGGGCCACTTCTTCGAGTTGGGTTTTCGTGCCGGGCGGGATAGAAAGTGTCAGTGTTTCTTTTTTTCTTTTCATTGATTCACCAAGATTTAATGGCCTTCAAGAGAGATTTGGCTTTAATGCAGTGCTTTTTTTTGATTTTTCCTCAAAGAAGACTTGCATTTTTTGATGGGGTGTGTCATAGTGATCATTGTAAAGGTTTTTAAGTCGATCGCAGCACATTCGTATCTGTAATTGGCATTTTATCTCAATTTACAAAGGAGGATCGCGATCGTGGCTGATGCAGATTTATTGACGCGCATTTCCATCGATCCCAACATCTGTTTTGGGAAGCCTTGTATCAAGGGACATCGCATTTGGGTGTCTTTGATTCTGGATTTGCTAGCAGGTGGTGCAACGATAGAGGAGTTGCTGGAACAGTATCCCGGTATCGAACGGGAGGACATCTTAGCTTGTCTTGCTTATGGTGCAGAAGCATCCAAAGGAGGTTTCGTTGAGCTTCCTCTGAATGCAGGGTGAATCATTAGCGATCGCACTCTTTCAGTCTTCTTCCAGCCATTGTTCGTACCCGTACTCGAGCAAATGTTCTTTGACTCGAGCGATCGCGTCGGAAGCAGGAGAATGCGTCGATCGCATGGCATAAATATCATTCAGCACGACAGGATAGGGTTTTTCGGTACAGTAGGCGATCGCTGTGGCTAAATTGCGATCGGACATTTCCTCGTTTAAAAGTGCTAGGAGAGGGAAATAATGAGTAGAATCAATACCCTTGGGAAAAGCTCGTTGAATCAATTCGCAAGTGCTTTTGAGATGAGGAGCGATCGTACTTTGCATATTAGCTACCCGTTAAAAGATAAAATTAAAGGAGATTCTTGACCATGAAAGAAAGTCTTCCCGATCGCCTGCTGCAACTCATGCAGGATGGTGCTTGGCACTCTGCTGAAGAATTAGTCGAGAAAATCAGTCATCGTTTCTCTGCAACCATGCACGTGTTGAAAAAACGCGGCTACAAATTCGAGAAACGACGGATTGAAGGACAGCAACACGAGTATCGTTTGAGCAGTTAGAGCGCGATCGCCAGAAAATTCATTGCAATTATTAGGAATGTGTCGATAACAATGTACACAATTACTCTAAAACCCATTTATTCTTGTCCGGCTTCGGAGATTCCGGAAGATGTTAAGTTACCGGATGGATGGACATTAGCTTGGCATCAAAAAGAAACTTTAGAAGCCGTCCGCGATCCCAATATTGATGTTATTTTTAACACGGCGATGACTGGAGATGGGAAAAGTTTAGCGGCTTATCTCGAACCATTGCTCACTAATTTTTATGCGATCGGACTGTATCCAACAAACGAACTCGCTCGAGATCAGGAAGGACAAATTGGAGGTTATATCGAGATATTTCAGCCAGAAGACGAGCCGAGAGTTAATCGTTTGAGCAGTGCGGAATTAGAATTATATGCAGAACGAGAAAATCTGAAAAAAGCCAATGCGATCGCAACGCGCATGAGCCAATCGGAAATTCTCATTTCTAACCCGGATATGTTTCATTATCTGCATCGGGGTGCATATTTAATCCCTAAATTGGAGAATCCAGATAAACTCTGGAATAGTCTTGACAAAAATTTCGATCTATTTATATTTGATGAATTTCATGTTTTTTCTGCACCGCAGATTGCCAGCGTTCTCAATACGATGATGTTGATTAGACGAACGAATCGCCGGAAAAAGTTTCTTTTTCTTTCTGCAACTCCAGATACTCAATTGTTGGAAAAATTAGAGAAAGCGGATTTTAACTATTGCTGTATCGATCCGATTGCAGAAGGAAAATATGAGTTTCCTGAAACAAGCGATCGCGTTGAAGAACTCAAAGCACAAGGATGGCGACAAGTTGCGAGAGAAATCGAGCTTTCTTTTGTTCCTTTAGAGTCTGCTTTTGCTGCTTCGGAAAATTGGCTTAAGGAAAATAAGGCATTGATTTTACAACAATTTCAAGCGTATCCCAATACTAAAGGAGCCGCGATCCTCAATTCAATTGCTGCGATTAAACGCCTCCTGCCCATTTTTCAAGAACTCCTCGAACCGCATGGGTTAACGGTAGGAGAAAATACGGGACTTTCAGGAAGCCAAGAAAAAGCGCGATCGCTAGATTGCGATCTGGTTTTGGGAACGAGTACGATTGATGTGGGAGTTGATTTCAAGATTAATTTCTTGATTTTTGAATCGTCAGATACAGGGAATTTTATTCAAAGATTGGGGCGTTTGGGTCGTCACGATGGTTATGAAAAAGATAGGGAGATAGTTCGCTTTAAAAACTTTTCTGCTTATGCTCTAGTTCCTCAGTTTTTAGTCGAGCGATTGTTTCCTCAAGAATTTTCTGATAAAGAGTCTCCAAAGAATATACAAAAACAGACTTTAGAGATTGGAAAACATTACGATCGCATCTATTTTAATGAAGCGATTAAAGATAATTATCGTAAAATCAATGATTTTTCTGGCTATTACAAACGTTGGGGAAGCGTGCAATCCTTTAAATTGTGGTACGATCTAGGACATCGTAACTTAAAAAATCAGTACGCCGGCAGTCGCGAGAAGTTTAAGCAAGATTGCGAGAAAGTATTTGAAACTAATATAAAACGAGCTGCGGGTTGTGTGATAAAATGGGGGAGAAAATGGCAAGAATTATCGGGAAAAAAGGGTAATCCTATCTTTGATGATGCGTCGAGTTTTCGGGGATCGAGTCCGTTGCAGTGCGGGTTATACGACCAAACAGAGGAATATGAAGGCGATCGCTTCAAAACTTACGATTTACCGGGAATTCTCAGTAATTTGGAGATTGGAATGTGGCCGGAAGCAGGTTTTATGCGATCGCTTGCATATACGCCCAAACGACTCGATCGACCGATTCCCAAGGGTCGTTTTCGCCACTGTTTGGCATTTATGACCTTAAAAGGATATCGCGAGGAGCGCTTAAATTGGAGGTTTACTTATTCGGGAAGTTTGCAACCCATTGCTGATGCTTGGAAAGTGCAAGTGTTAACAGGGATCGAAATTTGGCAACCGGAGAATTTCTGGGTGAAGGAGATTAACCAAAAGTTGCAAAAACAAGGACTGGTTTGCTATGTCCTCTCTCGACGTTGCAGAGAAGTGCGCTATCGCCTCCAATTACCCATGCACTTTGCCCTTTACCCCATTAGCGATGAAAGCAGTTTACACGATGCCGACCCGCCTTATTCCATTGCGATCGGTCAAGCAGCATTGCTCTTGGATACTTTGGCATATCGCTTGAAAAGCAAAGGAGGTGAGATATGGATTTGCTGAAGTTTAAGCGATCATTTTTGCATCATTAGATATCAGTTAAAGGAGGATTAATGTACGTGTTGCAATCAAATCTTACCACTCCAGCTTTTGTAGTAAACATTACAAAATCTAATGAGTTATCACAATTTCTCAGTTTAATTGTACTACCCCTCATAGGGATTAATAAATTGTTCCGATGGTTAACAGAGAAAGGAACACCTAAACGTTTACAGATGACTTTTTCAATCCCTCAAAGGTATTATGAGTCATATTCAACGATTGAAGTCCAGCCTTCATCCATACTATACTATAGTAATCCAGTAAAACCATCAAATTCCTTGTTTCATGGGAGGAGAGGTTTATTCTGGTTAGTCACTGTACACTATATAAGGTGTACCTTACTCTATATTGAGCAAAACGAAAATGCAAAGACCCAAAAACCCCAATCAGCCAAGTCAAGCACTGTATTACACCGATCTCGATCTCCTCCGCATGGCTATCAACCATTGGACTGGCAAAATGAACAAGATAATCGATCATATTCAAGCTCAAGACGAACACCTCGATAAGCAAGATATGCGACTCGATCGCCATGACAATGCAATCGAAGA
This sequence comes from Spirulina sp., assembly GCA_051439525.1. Taxonomy (GTDB): domain Bacteria; phylum Cyanobacteriota; class Cyanobacteriia; order Cyanobacteriales; family Spirulinaceae; genus CCY15215. The sequence continues at coordinate 8,338 of JBFRWJ010000081.1, forward strand.
TATCCAAGGCCAACTTTGCGAAATTACAGGATCGCTTAACTGGCTTGTATCGGAAGTGAGAAATCTTGGATACTTAGATGCTCGAAACAAAGAACTTGAGTATCGAGAAGATTGGTACTCAAAAGATGGAGATTCAAATAGTAACTCTTGAACTAACTAGCACTAACATTTGAACTGAATTTATTAAAGTATCAAGCATCGTTGTTATATCAGCGAAAGTTCCGTTATGCTCAATTTCTCTATATCGATCCTGTCAAACCTGTCAAAGTTTTTTCTGGACTTCAAAAAGGTTTGCAATATTATCCTCGTTACGCACAAGAAATTGCTCAATATTTAGATATTTTACAAAACAAACTCGATCGGTCTCAGGAGTCAAAATGACTAAACCAAGTCCTGAAAACTATGGAGATTTACTGATGGAAGTAAAACAGCGAATTCGTTCATCTCAGTACGAAGCACTTAAAGCGGTCAATCAAAGACTCATGATGCTTTACTGGGATATTGGGAAACTCATTGTCGATCGCCAACAAGAATCCAGTTGGGGGAAATCCCTTGTCGAACAACTGGCAAAAGACTTACAAACCGAATTTTCTGGGATTAGTGGATTTTCGGCTCGCAATATCTGGAATATGCGAAACTTTTACCTCGCATACCATCAAAATGAAAAACTGCAACCATTGGTTGCAGAAATTGGGTGGACTCACAATCTCGTCATTTTAGAAAAGTGTAAAGATGACCTTGCACGAGAATTTTACATTCGCATGACCCGCAAATTTGGCTGGACAAAGAATGTCTTAATTCATCAAATTGAAAATCAAACCTATGAGAAGACTTTACTCAATCAAACGAACTTTGATCGCACCGTCTCCGAAGAAATTCAAAACCAAGCTCAGTTAGCCGTCAAAGACGAATATACTTTTGATTTCTTAGAACTCGGAGACGAACATAACGAACGACAACTCGAACAAGCAATTCTCGCAAAAGTTGAACCTTTCTTGCAAGAAATGGGAGGAATGTTTTCGTTTATCGGCAGCCAATACCGTTTAGAAATCGATGATGAAGAATACTTTATCGATCTCGTTCTTTATCATCGCTATCTGAAATGTTTAATTGCGATCGAGCTAAAAATTGGTAAATTTTTGCCCGAATATATCGGCAAAATGCAGTTTTACTTAGCGGCTTTAGATGACCGAGTAAAGTTGGCTGATGAAAATCCTTCCATTGGCATTATTCTGTGCAAATCTAAAAATAAAACAATTGTTGAATATACCCTAAAAGATTCTAATCGACCCATTGGTGTATCAACTTATAAAGTCGTATCCAATGTGCCGCAAGAACTCAAAAATCAACTTCCCGATCCAGAACAAATTGCCAAACTTTTAGAAGGAATTGAATAAACGTAGAGTGTGTATAGCCTCCAGCATAGCTTCGCTAAAGCGACAGCGTAACGCACCCAGATCCTCAAACAATCATTGGCATCCAAACTTCAAAAAATCAGTGTATTATGCTTCTAAGTTTTACAAAAATCGGTGCGTTACGCTTCACTCCGTTCCGCTAACACACCCTACCAAAATTTACATCTATTTAGGAGATTGTTATGACTCGTCAGAAAAAAAGTCAAAGTAATGCTAAGCAGTTAAATCTTTTTGAATCTACGCAATTAGAGGAAACAATAGATTCAGAATTTGAGGATATTGACCTTGATGCACTGACAGATGAAGATTTAGGACTGGATGGAGACGATCGCGATCGCACGATTGAAACTCCTCAAGAACTCCTGACACTTAAACTATTACGAGAAGCGATTAAAAAGCAAAACGATAACGATCCAGTAATGGCCGATTTTGCTCAATACGTCCTTCCCAACTTATTAAGAGTCGCGATCGGAGTGACTGCAAAAGGAGGGAAGTATTTTGATGAAGTCGATCGCCGTCGTGCAGCAGAAGGGAAAGGAAAAGCACGTCGCGATAATGCTGGCGATCAATCCTTAAATACTCACCTTCTCAATGGTTTATTTCCAGCTAATTTAATCGAGAAACGATTAGAAAAACTCGATACAACCATTCGACGAGTGGTGAAAGAGTTTGAGCGAAGAATTGCGATCGCGGGATTTATTCTCCATGATTTTGAGAAATTTAATTACGATTTATTTCCCAAAATGCCAGAACAATATAAAGCTGCTTGTCGAGATTTTAACATCGATATTCGCAGCAATCTTTCCCTAGAAGAACATCAAGATATTTTTGAGATTATCGTCCCTGAATTAGAGATCGATCGCTTCCTCTTTCCCGAGAATCCAGAACAATGGCGAGACTATCTCGACGATCTGCTTTATGTAGCTTATAATGCTCAGACTCTCAATGATACGAACCTCAATCTTTCTGAAGATGGCTTAAATCCCATGTTACGCGATCGCGTTCTCAAAAATTTAGCAAAATTAACTTGTTTGGCCGATCGCCTCGCATCGATTGTTAAACATCCTCAAGATGCGCTTCATAATAGCTTGGGGACTGTTATACACGAACTCAGCAATGGTCAACTCAAGTTTACCTATCACAGCATTGCTGAAAATCGAGGAGTTTTAACCAATGTGGTGAACAATGCAGTTATGGAGGCACATACAGACCTTAACACGGAGGAAAAAAGGCACTATGAACCCTTGTTGTATTTGCCTACTGGAGTCATTTATTTAAGCGATCGCGATGCACCTCCCATCTCTCCTGAAGATTTACCCGATCGCGTTGTTGCAACCATTAAAACGCTATGTTCCAGTCAATTGAGACAGCGACAAACTGGGTTTGGTCGAGATGGAAAAGGGATGAAATATGCAGAGTATTACCGTCAGTTTTTTGACGATCGGGACTTAATGGAAGTTGCTCTCAATGCAACACTGCGAATTCTCAAACCTACGAAAAAATCTGTAGCGAAAAGTCGCAGCGATAACCTCGTAAAATTCCAAGAAAAAGACGTTCTCTCCACACAGTATGACTTTAAGTTTGATGACGATATTCGTATTGACCAACTGGCTGAATTTGGTGATGTGGTGACGCGGAAAATTTGGGGCGATCGCCTCGCTCAAATTGAAACGTTACGCAAGACCAATAAAAAACTTCCACCTCCCCCCGATCTCGATCTCGTCGCTGAAGTCGCACAATATTGGCAACTCGATAATATTGCTCCCATTCGCGAAATTCAGCACATTAACGAACGACATAAAGAACTCAAAATTCGAGGCAATACTGGGGGTGTTCCCTATGAATGGTATTACTTGGCCGCACAATATTTAAAACATCATCCCGGTCAAGAAGATATTCGACCCATTGCTGAAGCAATAATCGAGTTTATTAGTGGTAAGATAACAGAAGCGATCGCGCCCTATAAAATTGCTGATGGGTGGGAAGATGTGCGACAATGGGTCAAGCAAGTGGTGATGTTACCCAATCGAGAATCGACTGAAAAAACTGACCAACAAGCAGATATTTTCCTCAAAGAGCTTGCGAATTATAATGCAGCGAAAAAAGAGGGTCGCGGTCGTCAATTAATCTGTTCTCTGTCCCATTCTGCTTATACAGTGACGGAACAGATGGAATCGGCAGTTTTATTTACTCCCCAAGTTTATACCAATAAACAGAAATTACAGGGTTCTAACGCCAAACGCAATATCTCCAGTATTGCGGGGACGGAAATGATGCTGCGACAGATTTTGATGAATCAAACCCAAGCCGTAGGTAAACGATTTGAAGATGGAAAATATCGCTATCTTTATTTCTACCCAACTTACTATTTTACCCCCGAAACGAACACTTTTTTACAAAAAGACTATGTCAACATCGCTCAAACTCGTTTCGATACCAGTATTCGCAGTCACTTTGTCAGTAAAGAACTCAAGGCAGATTTTGAACGCGATCGCTATCAAACTGTCGATACATTTCTCATTGATGAAGATTTGCAAAGCAAGAAAAATTTACCTGATGATGACAAAAATCAAAAGAAAGACCGCACCTTTAAGCTCTCCTATCCCGAAGATAAACCTCTCACTTTTTACTTTATGGCTATGCCTCCGGGACGAGATCCAACGGATACAGAATCATGGGTCATGCCAGCATGGTTAGCTTTTGCTTTCCCCATAATTCTTGATGTTAAAACCGTTGTTTCTGAGTCTCCTATCCCTCCCTATCGAGATGGTGCAGAATTTGAAGAAACTGTATTTCTCGACAGCGCACCCCAAGCATTTCAAGCCTTGACGAGACGCGATCGCTTTCGTTTAGATTACATCTTGGAAGGTTGGGAGGATGACAAGGGAAAAGATTATCCCGCACCCTTAAATGTTCTCACCGCAGCTTATTCTATTCACCTCGATGTGAATCCAAAACGAGGACAATCTGGTTATGATGCTAACTGGGGAAAATTATCAGAATTGGCACGCAATTTAGAAACCAGTCCTCTCTATGTTTTCCACTATCTCAACCAGTGGACGAGAGGAAAAGATGCAGATGTGCCAAGTATGAGTCGTATCCAATTGTACGCTTATGATTTTTATCCTTGTTTCGATCCCTATGTTCGATTTAATCAAAATACAGAGGAACTCACGATGACCGAAAAATCGCCTTTAAATCATCCTCAAAAACTTACCGATCTGTATCGCATATTTTACCGTGCGAACAAGAAATATAACCCCAAAGCGAATGCAGTTCTTAAACCCATTGATATTGCATCTGAAACGATTCTCAAAGCCGAATCTTGCGTTTTTCAAGGCGATACTTTGATAGCAGTTGTAGCCGCAGAAGTTTCTAAATTAATGGATCGCGTGCGTTCTTCTACGGCTGAAGGTCGCTGGATGATTAAAGAACGAGAACAAGAACGACAAGCAATTTTAGACTTTTCTCGTTACTTTGTTATCGATGTTTTTGAAGGTGCATTTAAAGGCGATCGCGCTCGTTTAGCAGGTCGTCAAATTCATCTTATTCGCGATACTTGCGAGTTTCTTTATCGTTTGGAACAAGATAAGGAAAATCAACAAGATAAAGCACAAGGAAAATCTGATGATGATGTTTCCGACACATCAGAAGATTCATAAATCTAATTTTCTGTTAAGGAGGTGTTGACAATTATGAATGTTCTCGATCCCGATCGCTCTTATACATTCAGTAAAATTTTTGAATTGAATGCAGAGGTTGATGAAATTGTTGCTGATTTTGGCTACTCTTTTTCACAGCAAAAACTGAACTTGCCTCAATATTTAGGTGAATTAGACCGACTCCAAGAACTGCGCGATCGCATTGAAGAAATTCTTCCTTTCATCAATCTGACGACTGAATCAGCCAGGCGAGAAATTCTGATTTCTCCAGTTGTTAAAGAACTGGTTCATTACACTAGAGCTAAACTTCGGATTGAATATTCTCTCAAAGTTTCCGAACAACTTCAAGGAGTTCTCGATTATTTACTGAGTACCCAAAGGAATTTGTTAGTCATCGAAGCAAAACGAGAAAATTTAATCAATGGTTTTACTCAATTGGCTGTTGAACTCATTGCACTCGATCGCTGGAATAAAAGCGAACAAACTGTTCTTTTAGGTGCTGTTACCACTGGGAGTATTTGGGAGTTTGGTCGGCTCGATCGCGACAAAAAACACATCGATCGCGGTTTAGAAAGTTATCGCGTCCCTGAAGATGTCGAGTCTGTCCTCCGCATTCTCGTATATGCTCTTACGGTTTGATCGTTCCAGTTATTTTGCTGAATTTTTGCATTGCTACACAACAATTTTCTGAATTAGGAGACAACTAATGGCTTTCTTAAAAACTCTCGACTCTAAGTTTTTTCACACCGAAATTCCTTACAAACCGATGGGAAAATACGTTCATTTTCTGACGGTGCGCGTGACGGAATCTTATCCTCTTTTTCAAACCGATGGCGAATTGAATAAGGCTCGGGTTCGTGCGGGAATTGAAGATAAAAAAACAATCAGTCGTTTGTCCATGTTCAAGCGCAAGCAATCCACCCCAGAACGTTTGGTGGGTCGGGAATTGTTGCGAAAATACGAGCTGGTTACAGCAGAGGAGTGCGAATACAATGTCGAATTTAGTAAGAAGACTCCCGATTGTATTATCTATGGTTTTGCGATCGGGGATGCAGGTTCGGAAAAATCTAAGGTTGTGGTTGATACTGCTTTTTCAATTACACCTTTTGATGAGTCCCACGAAACATTTACTCTCAATGCACCTTATGAAAATGGGACGATGGCATCGAAAGGAGAAAAAGGCAGTAAACCCGGTGAAGTAACCAGTCGTATCAATCAACAAGATCACATTCGTCCGCAAGTTTTCTTTCCCAGTATTGTGACGCTGAAAGACCCAACTGAAGCCAGTTTTCTGTATGTGTTTAATAACATTTTACGGACGCGGCATTATGGGGCGCAAACAACCCGCACGGGACGAGTCCGAAATGAGTTAATAGGCGTAGTTTTTGCTGATGGTGAAATTGTCAGTAATTTGCGCTGGACTCAGGCAATTTATGATCGCATCCCCCCAGATGCGTTACAATCAATCGATCCTCTTGAGGAAGGTTTGGTGATGGAGAAGGCAACAGAAGCTATTCAAGCGTTGATGGCGGAAGAATTTATCGTGCATACCGATTTTATTGGTGAATCTTTCCATTCAGTTTTGGCAGAAGTCAAATCTTTAACCTCGACAGAGGACGGGATTTGTACGATGTTAAAACAAGCTGATGACGAGGCAAAGGTTTATTTCAAAGCACATATCGAAAAGCCCAAGAAAGGCGAGAAAAAGGAAAAGGCTTCAGCTAAAGCCTAATTTGAGGTTTGATGGGTTACGTCTTTCGCCTAACCCATCCTACTTCGGCTACTATTGTTCATTGTTCATGGAAATGACACATCTTTATCGCTGTCAAATTGAACTTCATGATAGTCTTTATTTTGCCACTCGCGAAATTGGAAGACTTTATGAAACCGAACCGATTTTGCATAATTATGCGCTATGTTATGCACTAGGATTGGTAGACAGCTCAATCCACGGAACGACGGTTTCTGAAGAAGATTCTTATCGCTATTTTTGCGATCGCCAAGTTCCTCAATACGCAGAACATCTAACTATTCTGAATGAAAATGGGATTTATGTGACTCCCGCCCGAGCGATCGCTCATGCAACGGTCTTGCATACATGGAAATATACAAACAATAACTACCATGTCGAGATGAAGAAAACTCAGAAGAATATTCCCAGTTTTGGTCGCGCAAAAGAAGTTGCACCAGAGAGTATTTTTGAATGTTTTATCCTCTCAAAGCAATCGCTTTTAAAATCCCAACTTATTCCCAGTCATCGTACTCAATGGCGATGGAAAATTCCTAAATGGATTCGACTGGGAAAGTGGATGAGCAAAGCAGAGGTGACTCTTGAAGAGTTGAAAGATGTTCGATCGAGTTCGGGAGAAACTCATTTTATGTTTCCCTATCCTCTTAATCCTCTTGATGTCATGTTTACCCATCAAGTCACGAGCTATGATGTCATCAATATGCCTCCGGTGAGCTTAATTCGTAATGTTCATTTACGAGGTCATTACTACAGTTGCGAAGAACTGAAAGGACTAAAAATTCCCGCTCGCATGGAATATCGTTTTAGTTAGTTTCTAATTGCCAAATCCTTTTTTCTTCTTGGCCAACTGTCGCGGTCTGCCCATTTTACCATCCGCGATCGCTTCTGCGCGATCGTCAATCATGCCTTTTTCCCCGTAACTTTTTCTGCCAACAATACAATGTCTATTGAAGAACTGGTAAAACTTTTAGAAAAATTTCCGCCTCAAACTCGCGTCGTCGTTGCCGGTTATCAAAACGGCTACAACGATATCACAAAAATATCTCAAATTGCCTTACGTTTGCATGCCAATCAATGTTGGTCTTGCGGTGCCCACGCACTGGCCGCACCTGATGCGTCCGATCGCGTTCCCGCCATTTACCTCGGGGGCTACAACCCCCACTGTCCCCAAGTTCTCGCCAGCGATCGCTAATTCCTCTCATGCCTCACAGTCTCGTTCTCAATCTCGTTCCCCAAACTACCATCTACCCCAATTTTCTCACGGGTCGCCATTATCACGCCCTCTTCCTGACTTTAGTGACTGCCGTCGATCGCAATCTCGGCGATCGCTTGCATCAAGATACCTCCAATAAAGCCTTTACCTTAAGTCCTTTACAGGTCGTAGGAGGAAAACCGCTCAAAAAACAGGGCAAACCTCCCACACGACTGCAATGGCAGCAGTCTCGGGCGATCGCGGCGGGAACTCCCTGCTGGTGGCGCGTTTCTTTACTGGATGATACCCTATTCGGGCGCTTGACTTCCCTTTGGTTGCAACTCGACCTTGATAAACCTTGGCGTTTGGGGTCTGCGGATCTGCACCTGACGAGTATTCTCGGTACTCCCCAACCCGCACAACCTTGGGCGAATGCCAGTTCTTACCTGCAACTCTATGAAGGAGCCTCCGATCGCGATCGCGCCTTGACCTTCTGTTTTGCTACCCCGACGGCATTTCGCCAAGGTCGTCAAGATACCGCCATGCCTACGCCAGATCTCATTTTTCGGAGTTTGTTGCGACGCTGGAATCTCTACAGTCCCATGACTTTTCCCGAACTCCCTCTAGAGTCTCTTTTTCCTAGCTCTTTTGAGATTCGCACCGAATGCGTAGCCGACTCCCGCAGTAAGTTCATCGGCTGTACGGGAAGCGTCACCTACAAGCTATTTGGGGACATTCCCGCAGAACAAATCAAACAGTTTAATACCCTCGCTGATTTTGCCCTTTATTGCGGCATCGGACGCAAAACAACTATGGGGATGGGAATGGTCAGGAGAACAGTCACCAATCTTAATCAGTCACCAGTCACCAGTCACCAGTCACCAGTTATCAGCCAAAAAACCAACAACCAATAACACAACAAATGCAAGAATCAATTCCTATTTCAGCTCTCAACCAATATACTTATTGTCCCCATCGCTTTTGGTTGATGTTTTGTGCGGGGGAATTTGCGGACAATGAGTACACTCTCGAAGGCACTCACCTGCACGATCGCGTTCATTCAACCGGAGAAGAATCTCGCAGCGACCTTCAGCAAGTTCGCGGGGTTTGGTTGCGATCGCACCGTTACGGTTTGGTGGGCAAGTCCGATCTCATCGAACGGGAAAGCGATCGCTTCTATCCCGTGGAATACAAGCGAGGACGAAAAGGTGAGTGGGATAATGATGCTCTGCAAGTCTGCGCTCAAGCTCTCTGTTTGGAGGAGATGACGGGATGCGCGGTGACGACGGGGTATGTCTATTACGCTCAAACTCACCAACGTCAAGCAGTGGAGATTGATACCGCACTGCGGGAAGAAGCGATCTCGACGATTGCGGCGATCGCGGATCTCGTCCAAAGCGGTGAAGTTCCCCAACCCGTTTACAGCAAGCGCTGTCGGGGGTGCAGTCTCTATTCGCGC
>JBFRWJ010000082.1:0-5466 GCA_051439525.1 Spirulina sp.
GAACAAACTCCTGCAAAATTATCTCGACGCCCCCGATTGTCCGAGGGATCGCCAACGAGATCTCGTTTTTGCCCTGGGAGATTTCGATCGCTTGGGTGCGGATCTCGCCATCCAAGATGGAGAACTCCTGAGATCCCTCGCCCTTGCCGAACGCGCCCAAAATAAGATTCTCTCTTTCCTACTCGATTTACCCATTCTCCAAGAAAGTGGTTTTAAATGGAGCGACCTGCAACAATACTTAAATTCTCGCACGGCAGCGATCGTGTGGCATTTGGGTTTGAATGGCTTGGCGACCTTCATTCTCAAGCCAAATACTGCCTAGCCGATCTTGCTGTGACATATCACTAACGTGGTGTTAAATGTGGTTTTGAGTCCTTCCCTGCGCTCTCGGGTGGAATTGGCCAAACAAAGTAGTGAGGAATCTCTATCGATTCTCTTGGAACTTTTGGGATTGGATGAGAGCGAGAATCCCGATCTCCCCACGAATGGCGATCGCGCGGAACTCGAAGCCACCCCTCAAAAGTCGTCAGGGGAAGCGTTAGACGAATATGACGACGCTCGACAACGGTTGCAACACTTGGAGACTTGGTGGCAAACTTGGCAGCGATCGCGATCGGATGCCACCTTCTCAGAACATTTAGCCCAACTGCTCGAAGAATTAGGGGACATTCTGCGCATTCCCGATTTGCTGCGGGAGTTGGAAAACGAAGAAATCGATACTCTCATTTTAGTCCCAGATCGCCAATTGCACTGTCTCCCCCTCCACGCTCTCTTACCCGATCGCTTTAACACCGCTTATCTTCCCAGTCTCAAATTTGTCACCGCTTCTCTCCCCGATCGTGACAGCAGAACCCTCCCGGATCCCTGGCTGAAATCGGAAAACGAGACCCAAAAAACTTCTCCTCAAGAAGAGGAGATTAAAGAAAAACCGATAAATGACATTCTCAGCGCGGGGATCGAATCAGTAGAACATAAAGGCAACGAAGCGATCCTCAATTTGCCCCATGCAGTTTTAGAATCCGCAGCAATTTGTCACGGTTTTGCCACATCCCTGCACTTAACCAACCCGCAAACCGTCAAGGCCAAAATTCTCGATGCCCTGACCAAAGGACACCGTTTCTGTCATCTTTCTACCGTCCCCACTTATAACCGAAAATCTCCGTTGCAATCGGCGATCGTCTTTCCGGGAGGCGACCCCTTAACCTTGGCAGAATTGCGAGAACTCCCCCTCTCAAAACTCGAGTTATTGAGTTTTTCTGGAGTCGAAACCTTTTGCGGTTCGGCGATCGCGCCTTCCTCGATAGAAGATTGTGCCGGTTGGGGAGCGGCATTATTGGCAGAGGGAGTGGCTTACGTTCTCATTCCCCTCTGGTATGTAGACTCGATCGCCCGAGTGCTCTTCACCCTCGAATTTTATCGCTGTCTCGCGCGCAACTCGACCCCTCCCGTTGCTCTCAAACAGGCCCAATTATGGTTGCGAAGCATCACCTATTCGGAATTGTTGCGCTGGTATGGCGATCGCATCCGAGAAATGGGGAATACCAGTAATGTTCATCGGTCGGTCTTCGAGGAGGCCGTTGCCCGCATTCAAAATGACCCCGCTAAAATGGAATTGACCGATCCCCCCTATGCCCATCCCTATTATTGGGGATCGTTGAAACTTTTTGGCAAACCTTATCAATGAGCAATTATCAATGAGCAATTATCAATGAATCAGTGAGGGATCTGCTGAAATCGATACGAGCACCGGAAAGAGACTGTGAGAATATCGACCAGTAGCAGGATTATCAGATTTTATTTAATCTGTAATGATAGGTTACAACAATAGATAATGTAGTTTTTCTCGACTTTCAAACCATGAGCGAAGTAAATTCCGGCGTTGCTGAAGATCTCCAAATTCCCCGGGAATTTCGGGTGACTCAACTTCATAATTTAATAGAAACCCTTCGCATTGCCGATGAAATTGCCACGAAAGGCTATTTAATTAGCAGTTCCGAATTGGCAGATTTGATGGATGTTAATGCCAGTGCCGTGACCAGTCGCGGCGATAACTGGTCTTGGCGAAATTGGGTCATTTCCCGCGTGCGTCGAGAAGGCAATCAAATTCTCTGGCAGTTAGAGCGGGTTGATTAGAAAGGATGAAGGATGAAGGATGAAGGATGAAGGGTGAAGAAAGAAGGATGAAGGGTGAAGAAAGAAGGATGAATTTGTCTTTGCCCTAACTTCTACTCCTTCGCATCCCCGCTCTCCTTCCACCTAGGTCTCGGTAAAGTTTCCCGTTGCGAATTTTGAATTGGCATACACTCGTCCTCGCCATTGTCTCGGTGTTTGTAAAGAGGAGAGGAAGATGCGAGCAACGGCGAGGGGATCGGCCAAGAGAGAAAGCCAAAACATTCCAGAAGCAAGAGTTTTACCGACTCCTGCGTAAGAGGGGGCGATCGCGATCGACATCAACCCTCGCAGGAGGACGAGAAACAAATTTAACCCGATGGCGAGGGCGATAGAAAGGCTTTGACCGCCGAGCAGCCAAACAGTGGTGAAGCCGAGCAATAAAGGCAATGGCAGGGCTTGCACTCCGGATAGCAGCCACAAATCGCCCCAAATTTGACCTCGGGAAGACGCATCTTTGAGATCGAGCGATCGCCCCCACTCTTGCCACGTTTCTTGGGCTCCTTCATACATTCGCACTTGTAACACCCGCCGACCGTCCAAAAAGCCGACTTTATAGCCTCGAGCGGCGATAAAACGGGCAAGGGTGACATCGTCGCAAAAGGACGCTTTCGCACTTTCATAACCCTCAACGGCTGACAAAACAGAACGACGGCAAAAAAAGCACTGTCCGTTAGCCATCACTCGCTCGGGAGAAGAAGCATCGCTTCCGGAAGGATTGAAGCGATAGAGTAGGGTCATTAAGAGAGCGGGTTGCAACCACCATTCTCCGGCATCGTGCAAAATGAATTGCGGCGAAAGAGACACTAAATCGTACTTTTCCCTGCGGACGAGATCTAATAAACTCGTCACCAAACCGGGTTGGGGTCGCGTATCGGCATCGAGTCCCAAAATCCACTCACTTTCCGGGGAACTTTGCCGAAACCCGTAATGCAATGCCCAAGGACGACCCACCCAGTCGGAGGGGAGGGGGGGATCCCTTAACAGGTGCAGGTTAGCAAAGGGCGCGGGATGAGCATCGGTTCCCGAAATGCGAATGTTTTCCACCAATTCCTGCGTCCCATCCCGAGAATTGCTATCCACCACTAAAATTTCTCGCACTTCTTCCCCTTGTTGTTGCAATCCTGTCAAACAAGGGGTAAGGCGATGAACTTCATTGAGAGTGGGGATAACAATGCTGACCGATGGCGATCGCCCCGTCCCCGACTCCCGAGGGGTGAGAGGGGGATGGCGAAAGGCACCTTTTAACAAGCGAGACAGCAAAAGCAAAGTAGCGGGAAGCGTCCAAAGAATCGCACCCAATGCTAGAGCACTGATAAAGGAGGTGGGCATGGGGGAAGAGGAAGAAGGGAGAGAAGGGGGGAAGGGGCAGAAAAAACTACTTGTTTTTTTCTGTTATTTCACGGTTAGCGGATCTTTGCTGTTGGCGATCCGTACCTCGGTGACGATGAACTCTTGTTCTGTCTGTGCTTCGGGGTCTTCGATCGCCATGGGGGATTGAGAGGGGGTGAGGAAGAACAACACGATCGCGGGGATCGCGCCCACAAGAATCCCGAGAGCGGCCGGAATCCAAAAACCCGCGCCCACGCTCATCACCAAAGCAAATCCCAAATTCGCCAGATAGACGGCGAGGGGAAAAATTAATTGCGATCGCGACAGGGAAAGGGGGGCTTTATCCCAAAATAAGGTGGCAACGGTCATAAAAACCGCACCGGTTCCCAACCAACCGACAAAATTTTGGTAAGGCATACCAAAAAAAGCGCCGGGTTGTTCCCAAATCCAAAAGGGGACGCTCGTTTGACTCATGGCCGGATCTAAAATGAAATCCCAAGAGGTTAAGAGGATGGCGCCCAAAGCGATCGCCCCCCCCAAACGCAGCCCATTGGGAATCTCCCACCGTGCCAAGCCCGATCGCGCCAGCAGGTAAGCGACAAAACCCAAGTAAAACCAAGACAGGGGAATCGTAAACGGCACTAAATCCGCAATTTTATACCCCAATCCACTCAGATAGCGATAGTGACCGAAGGGAAACCCCGTACTCGTGCCGAGGAGTTCGCTGCTTAAGGAAATCGCGATCGCCGATACCATAAAAGTCAGCCACGGCTTGACCCCGAGCTGACGATAGGCATAAATGGCTACGGCGGCCGTTCCCAGCAGCATATAAGTCACGCCCCCGTTGGCCATCGACCAAGCAAAGGCCGTCTGACCGATGGGGGGTAAATTGAGAATCAAGTCGGCATTGGGCAGAACGAGCAATAAGCCCGCCAAACCAAATACCATTGAAGCAATATGCCCGATGAGGAGCGATCGCTCGATTTTGACCAGTGTTTTCATAAATTCCAGCCCTCGTAAATATTGGGTGGCAATCTGCATCTCGGGGAGGATTGGCTCTTTCCCTAGCGATCGCGCAAAATGAGAATGTTGTGACAAAAAATTTGTCCCAAGCAAGTGTTAATCATTTAGTTTACATCTCTACACATTTTTTTGAAGTTTTGTAAATAAAAAGCAGGCAGCGAGGCTGGCAATGGTCGAGCCAAAATCTCGGTGTTAGGCTGTACAATAGGGCTAATTAGTTCAACCCGCGCCAATTTCCTTGTTTTCTCGCCAAGTCGAGTCAAGCGTTATGACCTCATCTTCTCACCCCGACAGCACCATCTCCATTCGTCCCTTACAACTGCGGGATTTTGAAGCCGTTCGAGAATTGACGGAGATTGCTTGGACGCGGGAGCGAGAGAGCGACCTGGTGGCTTTACAGGAAAAATTAGAGCAGTTGCTACAGTGGTACGGACTGCTCAAAGTCGTGCGCTTATTGCCAAATCCCAATCAGCATCAATTTCATTTATACGTTGCCGAACGAGAAGAAAAGGTTTGCGGTTTGATTCGGGTTTCGCCATTTAATCGCACCCGCAGTACCTGGCAGGTGCAAAACGTTCTCGTGGATTTTCAAGCGCAAAAGCCCCAAGAAGCCTTAAATCTGAAAGATATTGGTTCGCAATTGCTGCGATATTGTTTCGAGACGATTTGGGAGGCACGGACTTGGTTGCTCGAGGTGAATGTCAGCGATCGCGATACCCTCGCCCTCTACCGTCAAAATGGCTTTCAACCCCTCGCCCAAATGACCTATTGGGAAATTGCCCCGGAAATTGTCGCGGATCTGGCTCGACACGAACCCAGTCTCCCCAATTTATTACCCGTCAGCAATGCCGAGGCCCAATTACTCTATCAATTGGATACGGTTTCCATGCCTCCGTTGTTGCGGCAGGTCTTCGATCGCCACATCCAAGATTTTAAAACCCC
>JBFRWJ010000083.1:0-9017 GCA_051439525.1 Spirulina sp.
GGCAATCCCTACAGACCCCCCAAAGGGAACGATCGCCATTAAACCGATGGTTAAACCAAATAATAAGCCAAAGGGAACTTTCAACAAGAGGTAGATTAATGTTAAACTCACTCCCATGCAGGTTGCTAAAATAAATTGTCCGATAAAATAATTGCGAAAACTCGATCGCAAGGTGAGAGAAAACGGCTTTTGAATGCTCGAGGGCAGCCAGTCTACCAAGCTGCGCCAAATCTCATCGCCGTGCAAGAGCAAATAATAAGTGATCACTAAGGTCAATAAAATATCTAAGACTTTAACGACTGTGAACAAGGTAAAATTTAAGGCAAAGTCAAGCGTTTGTCCGGCGAGTTTTTGCAGTTGCGACTTAATTGTATTTTTCGCCGGAACGATTAATCCATCGAGGTTAATTGACAATCCTAAATTACTAAATCTTTCATCTAACATCATGAGTTTATATTGCCCCGAATCGATTAATTCTGGCAAGCGTGCCACCAATTGTTGTGCCTGAGCAATGACCGGGGGCAGTAGGGTTATCCCGACAGAGAGTAATGTTAGTAACGAGATTAAAACGACGACAAAAGTTGATTGACCTCGTTTTAAACCAATGCGTTCTAACAAACTAGCAGGATAGTTCAGTAAAAATGCCAGCAAAGCAGCAACCAAGATAATAATAAATAGGGAGTGAAAATAACCAAAAATTGTTGACAATGCCCAAGCATTTAAAACGATCAGTGGGGCGGCAAGCGCGAGCACCAGCAATTTAGATAAGGGGAAGAGGGATTCCCACCACATTCGGAATTTACTTTTGGGTTCGGAAGATTCTAAATTATTCATTGTTTATTGATAATTGTTCATTGATAATTGCTCATTGTTCATTGTTCATTGATTCGACTCTTACTGATTCTAGCGGAATTTGCGTGTTTTTGGTAGATGCTATCCCGGGGCTGGATGTCTCTTGCCAGCGATCTAAAACATCTTTTACCCACGCTTCTTCAATCCATGTTTTGGTCACGACAGCGAGAGGAAGCGCCAATACCAGTCCTAAAAAGCCGAGAAAAGTTGCAAAAAAGAGTTGTGCGGTTAGGGTGGCAGCCGGTAAGAGAGAAACTTGCTTTTGCATGACCATCGGACTGAACCAGTAACTTTCCAAATTTTGGACGATGACATAAAGAACGATCACAGCGATCGCTTGCCAAGGAGATTGGAGGAGGGCGACGGAGAGAGGGAAAATGACACTCGCTGCGGGACCGATGTTGGGAACAAAATTACAAACTGCGGCTAAAAGTGCGTGGGTAAAAACAAAGGGAATGCGAATAAAGAGTAACCCAATCCCACATAAAGTTGAAACGAATAAAGAGTTAATGCAAATCCCGCGCATCCAACTGATTAAAGCTAATTCGCAGCGATCGAGAATTTCATCCGTCCGCCGTCGATAATATGAGGGAAATAAGGTCAGAAATAATTTGCGATAAGCCAGAGGATTGGCGAGGAACATGGCCGTAAACACAATCACTAATAAGACTCTCAACAATATCGCAACCGAGTTGCTAAAAAAGTCGAAAAAGTTCCCTAAAAAATCTGCAAATGGACCGATTTGTTGAGTAATATTTGCAAGATTTGGTAATTCTAAATCGATGCGATCTAAGGGTAACCAACGAGGAGGATTCTCAAAGAAAAGATCTAATAATTCTAAGACTTCATCAAAAGCAATGGGAACTAAAGCAATTAATTTCTGGAATTGAGAGAGAAAGGGTGGCAGAACCAAGCCTAAAAATAATAGTCCGAAAAGTACGACCAATCCTAAAGAGATGAGAACGGCAATACCTCGCGGAATATTTATTCCCTTGTTTTTACCGACTTTTTGCAGCCAGCGTACTAAACTGTTGAGCGCGATTGACAGAACGACTGATGTAAAAATAAGGAGCAATATCTGACGAAATTGCCATAAGATCATTAAGGAAACAATCAAACAAAATAAACCGATCGCATTGCCAAGTTTCACTGTATTTTCTCCTCAAGTATTTGCCTCGATAATTGATAATTTTTTATTGTTTCCAGAGTTTTTGTCTTCCTCCCAAAGCAAATAACCAAACGGCAACGACAACCCAATGAACGATCGCGATCGCCCAAATAGAATGCGTGAGAATATAAGCGATCGTGCAAGCCATGCCGAGTAATCCCGCGAGAACGAGAAAGATAGGCGCAAAAAAGGTGGGATTTCCGGCAGGGTAGAAAGTGCGAGCATTGAGAGGATGATAGATAATATAGCCGATCAGGCTCGCGATCGCCCAAAATCCCCAGATGAATGCTGAAACTCGTTCGCTGGGTTGGGGAAGCCATAAAACGCGAAAGATGAGTTCTTCAAAGAAGGCAGGGAAAAAGAAGATTTGCAACAAACCCCATCCTTGTTGTAGGGGACGGTGCGGGGTGAAACTCGGTGTAATAAAACCCGTAAATCTCGCGAGGGGGATGGCGATCGCGCTATAACTTGCTAAGGTACCTAAGATGACCCAGATATCTTTGGGATTAAGTTTTGTAAAAGCAGAGGCGAGGCGCTCGATCGCGATGGCGATAATAGGAATCTGACCGAATAAAACCGTCGGTGCGAGGGGTAAAATATCGGGATCGAATCCTCCCACTTGATTGCTGCGCAGAATCCACAAACGCGCCCCATTGTCAAGGAAAATATTGGCAATTTCATCGTGAACCCGTCGAGGAAAGAGGGAACGCCAACTTAAAATAGCATTGACTAAACTGCTATCAACAACAAATCCATTGCGGTTATTAACGCCGGCTAAATATTCAGCATTTTGCTGCCAGTCGGGACGAACTGTTCCTCGATGCGTTAAACTTTTCATTAAGTCTTTGGCGAGGGCAATAAATGCCGTAATTTTTTGCGTTTGTGGATCCTCGGGATGGTTTTCTTGCCATCTTTGCACTGCTGGATCGCTAGCAGCTTGATGTTTGATTTGTTCGATGGCAATATAAAGGCTCTGACTGGAATCCTGCACGCAAGAAGTTGCCGGAGTAACAGCAGCATTGCCGGTGCCGTCTCCAGTCCGATATCGTGCCATTACGATCTGGGTTTGTAAAAGGAGTTCGCGAAATAAGGAAAGGCGAGTTTTCTCAAAGGTATAATCGCGAGTAAAGGCATCTAATTGAATGAGAATATCGGAAACGGGACGCGTTCCCAACCACCCTCGTTGTAAGTTGCCCAGATATGCTTCCCAAGATAAAGTTCCCGCGACGATACCTTCAGGATTATGGGCGTAAACTTGTTGATATTGAATCTCCCATTGCAATTCATCGGTAAAGCGATCGCGCACAATTTCCGCAATGCCATAGGAAAAATGTCCCGTTACCGTCCCAGGGATATTACTTTCGCTTTTATTGCCGCCAATTCCTCCAAATAAGTGCAACACTAAGGCTTTATCGCCTTCTTCCCATGTCGCACTTGCAGCTTCTAAACGGTCTGCTTTGGGGTCGATGAATATGGTTTGTATCGTTCCTTTTTCTTGTTTGACATTGCGCCAATTTTCCTGTTTAATATAGTTGAATCCAGCTTGTTTTCCCAGAATAGCGCGATCGGCTTGGAGTTGAAAGAGAGCGCGGGGTTTAAGGGCTTGGACGGTAAAAATTCCGGCTTTATCTTTGGCTCCGTAAATATACCAGCCTTCTTTTCCAGCAGGAGATTTCTCGATTTTGTTAGGCGTTGAAAAAACGCGATCGCTGCGAGTTTGAGGTTGTTGGGGAATGCGAACGATCTCTTCAATACCATCAAATTTTTGCGTAGTTTTATTATAGTGGCGAACGCGAAAATATTCTTGCGGACAAGGCGAATTTTCTGGACAAGTTTGCTTATTTTTACTAGGTTCTAAAATCTGCACGAGAGCATAATAGCGTCCGGTGACTTGGACGGGTTCGCGAGAGGTTTGTAAGATGAGTTCTCCGGCTGCATCATCAATGAGATTAACGGTTTCTAAACTGACGATGAGATCGTCCTCGGTTCTTAATCCTGCGAGAGATTCTAGAGGACCGACGCGATCGCGATCGCGCAAGCGAATGGGGTTAACATTTCCTTTTGCGATACTTTTTTTCGTCGCTTTCGAGAAATGAATATCCGTCGTTGTTGCAGCGACGTAAAATCGAGTCAGATCGGTTTCTTCCCATTCCAAACGTAGAGTTTTTCCTTCTAGATTTTGCTGTTCTGGCGGGGCATTGTAGACTTCCAACCACACCCAATCCGATAAACTCGAATGGGTTTGTATTGTCTTCTTCTCTTCCACTGTGGGTAAAATCAGTCGTCCTACCCAATTTCCTGTCGAATGATAAAGGGTCTTGTCAATTGATTGTTCTAAAGGGTAATATTGAGGATGATTGAAGGGAGCTTGCCGACCGATCTCATAATTGGATTGGCGAACAATTTGGGAGAGTGCGGGTAAACGGGGAAAACTCGCAAAAATTGTCAGTATTACTCCGACAATCAGAGCGATAAAAATATAGTTTTTTATTTTAAATTTTCGCATAATCCTTTTGCATCGAGCAATCGTGACAATAATCTGGGGAAGTTTCTAAATAGCGAAATTTAGTTTCGTATAAAATATTCCCAGCAGATTTTTGCTGTTTTTTGGCAGCTTCTTGGAATTGATACCAATGACTGTCCCGATAGTTTTCCCGCCAAAAATAGGGGGATTTAAAGGTTGTTAAGTTAGAAAATAAACCTTTTTTGCGATCGCCCCCTTCATTTTCTCTGCGACTCACGGCGCGATCGAACCAAAGGCGCTTGTTATAGAGAGGAATTCTTTCTCCACCATAGTTTTTTTGCTCGCTTAAGGCAAGATAGCGTTGAATGCGATCGCGTTTGTGGCGATTTTTCGGATCGTACTCTCCGATGGCGCGATCGAGATCGCGGATTAATTCGAGGGCATCTTTTTCGCGGCGATCGCAAGATTCAAAACCCTCTAAATAGAAACAATATTTATAAAATAAATGTTGAGCCGCATCGAGGAAACGTGATTTATTATTCACTTTTTCGTGAGGAGAAACGAGGCGATCGTCTTTCCAAATTAAAGCCGGCCAGTCGGGATAGCGTTTGACATCTGCATGGCCGACATGGGGTAAAGCCGATTTAAAGACCCCTTTAACGGCATTAAATTCGTCATAATAACCGACAAAGTTTTGGTGCGCCCAAGTATCGACATAGCTATGCGAAGCAATACCAATACGATAGAGATTTTTACTGACTAAGGCATCATTTATAATCCGATTAGCATTATCGCTATTGGGAGTCGTATTGAGAAAATGGCGCTGACCATCTTTGCGTTGGGCGCTAACAGCAAATGGGTCTCCCGGGATAAAATGAAAGACGGGGTAAATTTTCAGTAATTCTTTCTTGGATTTGAGAATATTAAAGGTTTGCGTAATCTGATTAGAATATTCGCTCCTTTTTCTCGCATCAATTTTAAACACTTTAGAATTATTATCAACGTACTGAGAAGAATAGGCAAGAATTCGCGCCTCGGTGGGAGAAAACCCCGATCGCGTCGCCACCAAATACGTCATATAGTAGTGAAATTCAACATCCATCTTTTCAATGAGCAATGAGCAATGAACAATGAACAATTATCAAGGAAGAGAGAGGAGAACAATTCATCCTTCATCTTTTCAATGAGCAATGAGTAATGAGCAATGAACAATTATCAAGGAAGAGAGAGGAGAGCAATTCATCCTTCATCCTTCATCCCTCATCCTTTTCCATTCACAATGCCCGACCATTGGACTTTTTTCTCTTTGGTGCGGCGGTAGGAGAAGAAGCGATCGCGGTGTTGGTAGGTGCAAAACGGGGCGATGGCGATGTTTTCCGAAGGCACCCCCAATTGTTCGATTTGTAGCGCGTTGACCCGCCGCACGTCGAGGCGCACTCGTCCGGGTTGGGAATCCGGGAGGATGGGGGGACGATCCATGTTCTCTAAGGCGGCGAGAATCGTCTCTGGGGTGTCTGTGTCTTCCTTTTTAACCAAACTTGCCCCCACCTCGACGGCAACGTATTCCGTGACTTGATAGACCTCTCCGGCGATCGCGGGGCCGAGGGCAAAGTGCAAATCTTCGAGGCAGCTTCCCATTGCTTGCAAGCGAGACACTGCTTCGGGAACGATTTTTTGGGCGGTGCCCCGCCATCCGGCGTGCAGGGCGGCGACGCGTCCCGTGTTAACATCGCCGATTAAAACCGGGGTACAGTCGGCACTGGCAACCCACACGGATTGATTTTCCGCTTCCGTTAAGACTCCATCGGCGGGAGGAAATTCTGTCTCTAATTCTCCGCTTTGGATTTCGCGATCGATTTCGCTGGGAGTCAAAACCCGATTGCCATGAACTTGTTTGAGGCGATAGGCAGGGGCTTCCGGGTGCAAGACTCTGGCGAGGTCAAGGGGAGGACGCGGATAAAACTGCTGGCTGAAAAAACCGTGCTGCCAATCTTGCAACAAGCTACAGGTTAAGTAGGGCAGTCCTTCCCAGTCTTGCCAATGCCATTGGGGGGATTTAGAAACGCTCAAAATTCACTCCTCAACTCGGGTCATTACCGCATACTTGGCAGTGTACCGAAAAAGCCGGGATTTCCCAATTGCGAATTGGTTTTATGCTGTTTCTGCCACGGAAAGCTGTCCTTCTTCCCTCAATCTAACGGGTTTCGGGAATTGCCAGTCGGGCTCCCAAACCGATGAAAATAGAGCCGGTCAACCCGCGTTGAAATTGCGATCGCTTTTGTAACCAAGTGCTGGCGGTGCTGGCGATGAGTGCGGTGAGGAGAAGCCAGAGGGTGGAGAGGAGGATATAGATAGCGCCGAGAGTAAGGATTTGTAGGGTGACGTTGCCGCGATCGCTGTTGACGAATTGGGGGAGGAAGGCGAGGAAGAAGAGGGCGACTTTGGGGTTGAGGACGTTAGAGAGGAAGCCTTGGAAAAAGGTGGTTTTTAAGTTCGCTTTAGAGGGTTGTTTGAGAGCGTGTTTCTTGCTCTTTTCGGCGAGGGTGAGGATGCCGAGATAAATGAGGTAGGCGGCTCCGATATATTTGACGGTATTGTACGCGATCGCGGAGGTCATCAGGAGGCTGGAGAGTCCGATGGCGGCAGTAAAGGTATGGACGAGGATGCCTGCGGATACGCCGAAGGCTGAAGCAATGCCGCTTTTTCGACCCTGTCCGGTACTGCGAGCAATTACATAAAGCATATCGGGGCCGGGGGTGACAACGAGGGCAAGGGCGGCGATTAAAAAGAGAGGTAAATTCATTTCAGTTATCAGTTATCAGTTATCAGTGGGGGATTGTTGGGGGAATTTCAGATCCGCCCATGTTTGTTTTTCCTCTTCAGGAGATGATTCATTATCCACTGTTAACTGTTCATTATTTACGGTTAACTGTTCGGAGGTGAGTTTTTGTAGGGTGCTTACGTCGGCGTTGTCTATTGCTTCTTGGATATCCCGTTGGTGGTAGGCGTTTTGGATGGCTTCTTCGCGCGATCGCGAGCTAGTATCGAAGCATTTTTCGAGGTCTCCAATGATACCACTGCGCTTGGATTTGGTGTAATATTGGCGTTCGATGTCGAGGAGTCGGGTGGTGAGTTCAAAGTGCATTTCGTCCTCATCGCACAATTCTCCGAGGATACTCCATTCGTCGGCTCCGAGGAGGGGGGTTGTGGTTTGGAGGGTTTGGTTGTTGCGATCGGTGAAGGGTTCTCCAGTCACTTCTTCATAAATTCGCGGTAAACTATCATCAAATTCGTGTTTTTCCTCGAGCCAGATGCGCCGGATCTCGCTCAGTTCTTCCGGAGTAATTAAGGTAATATCTCGCATTTCTGGGGGTGCGGTTTTACGAATTTGTACTTGTGCTTCTAGGACTTTCCGTAACCAATTTTCTCGCCATTTTTTAGTATAGGGCCCGGGGATAGGTTCGATCGATGGTGTACCATTCAGATTACGTTCAAATAGTTGTACTGTTCCCCAAATACGTCGAAAGTCTCTCTTTTCGCGATCTTTTTCGATGTCTAATTCAAGACGAAAATCAATAAGCGGCTGTAACCATTCTTTCTCTTCATCATTCTGGATCATAGCTTTTAAAGATTTATCACTATCTACCAAAGTACAAACCCAACAACCAAAACGAGAACTCCCACAACTCGGAGTAGATGTATCAACTACCAATGGACAATCATTATCTTCTGTTGCCCCTCGATACATAGCAAATAAATCTTTGTTGCTATGTTTCCAAGGATTTTCCCATTGCATGAGATAAAGCCAAACTTCATCATCTCGCCAATCTTCAATAGGTGTGTAAAGTAAAGAACTAGGTAAATGAGGATGTGGACAAAGGCGATCTCGAACTCGCCCTATTTCACGTTTACTCATTATTGCTGCACGGTTTTGACTTTCAGCTTTTCTAGTGCCTAATACGACAATTGCATCTCCATTAACACGTATAACATTACGGATGAAGCGATTAGATGGATCTATTTTTAAACGAGGAGTACACCAGCGAAACTTATGGCGAGGTGCAGGATATCCTTTACCAATTAATGCTACCCAATAAGTTTGTGTAATTTCTGGCTTTAGTAAATGTGGCTCTATTGGTAAATTTCGCTCTTTTGCTGCTTTTTTCATCTTTGTTAACGATGTACTAACCCAAGCTGAAACAATTGGGTTTTCTACAAGAGTATCGGTTGTAATAATATGAATAGTCTTGTGGCGCTCTTCCACTGGTAGCTCTTCAATTGCATTCCAGATGAGTTGAACAATTGCACTACTATCTTTGCCACCAGAATATCCAACAACAAAAGGGATTTTATCAGAAAGATACAGTTCTTTTATTTCCTGAGTTAATGTTTTTATATCTTCAATAAATTCGTTTACTGTACGTGATGGAAATAACGTTTTCTGCAATGTAGTCATTTTTTGATTGTTCCTGTGTTATAATTTGTATTTACTGAATAGCTTAATGTTAGGCTATAAAAACATGAGAATTATGC
>JBFRWJ010000084.1:0-4548 GCA_051439525.1 Spirulina sp.
TTCTGCCATAGTGCGATCGCGACCCATTCGGTTCTAAGAGTTGCTGAAAACTTCTAAAGCGATTAAAACTGGACTCAGTGTTACTATCTCGACCTTCCACCTCGGGGGTGACAAAATGATTGGTCATATACAAGAGACCCTCTTCATTGAGTTCTCGCACTCCCATCTCTTGCCCCAACAGTTCAAATATTCCCGCTCGCTCGGACTTGGCATCGGAAACAATCACCAGATTAGATCGCATCCGTTCGTAAGCGTTCATAATGGCATAAGCTTCTTCATAGTTTCTCGCATATTTGGCCACCCGTGCCATAATTTGTATCGTACTTTTTCCTTGCAAGGATAGATCGCCATAATCTCGAGGATGGGAGGTGTTATTGGAAACGATAATCCCTTCGGCATTAAATCCGGCATTGGGCCAAACCATACCGGGAACCGTAATAAAGACGTGAGGAATGCCATCATCGGGCTGTCGGACGAGAATGGTGGGATTTTCGATCCAATAAGGAATGGGCGAGCCATCGTTATCCAACGTCCAACCGTGATACATCCGTCCGTCGGCTGTCGCCTTACCGAAGGCAATGAAATGAGCGCAGCCATCATTAAACAGGATATTGGGGGCTAAATAGGTGAAATATTCTTGATATACATCCCCGAGGGCGAGAACCATGCACCCCTCTAAAGTCAGTCCGAGATCGGCTGTTGCGGCAACCAACCCCTGACACTCTTCAACCACATCGGGAAAAGAGCGTTTTCGTGCCAGCCTTCCGAGAGCCAACCCCCGACCGAAAAAGTTCAGAGAATCAATGACGGGCCGTCCCATCGAGGCAATTTCATCGTGCAGGAGAGTGCCGTGTTGATAGCCCATCTCATAGGGAGTCCCTTGCAACCATACTACCTTGATTTTGCCATAGTCTTCCCGACGGGCGGGAACGGGCTGCCAAGGTCCTTCCTGTGGTTGCCAACGCATGGGAGCATCGGGAGGGGTTTGCGCGATCGCTCTTTGTGGCGCTGCAAGGATTGCGATCGCCGCGATCGCACTGACAAAAACACAACTTTTTAATCTGTGAAAAAGCTTCAAGATTCCTCCTCGACTAAGTGCACGCCATGAATCGCGGAAAGCGGTAATTTGGAGGGGACTGCGTTAATTTCGATCGTTTTGATATTGAATTTAGGAATAATCATCAAGCGCTCGCCCATTTCTAGCAAAATATAATCTTCCTGAAGATTTTTTTGCAGATTGCTAACCATATTCGCGGCTTGGCTTCTTTCCTCATCCGGCAACCATTCAAAAGTCTGACTCGTCCCATCCATATATTGAATTGTCATTTTGACCATCTGACGCATAGATTTGTCCTCATATTGTTCATTGTTCATTGTTCATGGTTCATTGATAATTGTTCATTGAAGCAGGGAACTGCCAGCCGTTTTGCCGATCGCTCCCGTCGCGATCGCATTTTCAATCGTTTCCTTTTGGGTGTGACGAGCCACCCCTTCCGCGATCTGGGTTTGCAGGGCAAGCATGAGGGAGTCCGACTCGCTGCCGATCCGGAGAAACTCCTGTCGTGCTTCCTCATGCCACTGTCGATATTCGGCAATACAAGGTTCGATGAGCTCGATCTCCAAACCACTGTTTTGAAACAGTTCCTCGAGGCGAGTGGGGAGAATTTCCGTGACGCGAGTCAAGATCGCCCAATACAAACAAGCCTTAAATCGCGCTTGCGATCGTAAGGCTTTCACCCAAGCCTGTTGGGGCATCCACTTCTCTCCCCACTGGAGTTGGAGTTGAGTCAAGCGCACCTCTAAGGTGAGTTGCTCTGGCAGGGGGGGAGGGATCTGTCCGGCTGCTACTGCATCCTGTTGGAGTTCGAGGGTCAGTTTGAATTGTGAAAGAAACATCTCGTTCATGAAACCCAGATCGTAAATCCTTTGATAAGTCTGCTGTTCCAAGTTGAGGGCAATCGACCAAACCCACTGCTGGCGCGTTTGCTCGTCGAGCTGGGGGCTCTGACAGAGGGCGACAAGGGATTGACGGGCGGTTTCTCGGCTCGCCAAACGATTTTGACGGTAAGCGGCCAGCATTTCCGGTTGGGGATTGACGAAGATGGTCTCGAGCACCGGCAATTGTTCCAAAGCCTCCTGTTGGGCGAGACTGAAGGTTAGGGCTTGGTTGAGGCGATCGAAAAGTGGGGGTAAATCGAGTTCGAGTTTGCGGAGCAAGGCGGCTATTGTCGTACCCGGAAGGAGCAGGGTAAAGAGAACTACCCCCAAAGTGAGCATCAGCATTAAATCGCGATTGGGAAAATCGGGATCGAAACTGAGGGCCAGTGCCAAACAAACCGCCCCTCGCAAGCCTCCCCAGAAACTCACCAATTGATAGGGCAATTCTACCGCCGCCTCGGGTTGCAAGCGATTGACGATCGCCGTTAAGCCAAAAACGACAATCCCTCGGGCCAGTAAAATCGCGAGGAGGGTCAGGCCGATCGCCTCCAGCAAACCTTGGGTTTGCTCCACTTGCAGAAAAAACTGAAATCCAGAAACTGTCAGTCCGACCAACAAAAAGATCAAACTATTAGCCAGAAAGGCAAGATATTCCCAAAACTCTCCCAGAAAGTTCCGAGCCTCGGGTTTGAGATTATTTTCCTTATACCAACCCAAAATGATGCCAGCACTCACGACGGCAATCACCCCGGATACGTATATCACTTCCTCCGCGATCGAGAATGTTGCGTAAGCGACAATCGTGGTCAGGGTAGCGAGGACGAGGGGATTGTCTTTACTGAGGGAGAGGGGAAACTGCATGGCGAAGCCAATAATACTGCCGATCGCAATACCCCCGATAAAACTGATGAGAAAATCCCATCCGCCTTGTTGTAATGTAGATAAGCCAAAGCCTTGTCCGGTGGCAATGACGGCCAAAATAATGTTGAAGGTGACGATCGCTGTGGCATCGTTAAACAGGCTTTCTCCTTCCACCAATATTCCCAAGCGCTTGGGTGCCCCCAACTCCTTAAATAAGGCAATAACGGCGACTGGATCTGTGGCGGAAATTAAACTCCCAAAAAGGAGGGCTTGGGGTAGGTCTAAGTCCGTCCCCCAGTTCAAAATGCTGCCCACGATCGCGGTGGAAATGAGCAAGCCCGGTGCCGCGAGGGTCAAAATGGGGACGAGATTTCGCAATAAGAGGCGACTGTCGAGATTGAGTGCCGATTCAAAGATGAGGGGCGGCACGAAGACAAAGAGAATCAGATCGTGAGAGAGGCTGAGTTTCTCAAAAAATTCAAAGAACTCGAATTGTTGCCCGAGCCAGCCCATGCCGATTCCTAGGAGTACCAGTGCGACAGTGTAGGGGAACTTGAGTCGCTTGAGGGCGATCGCCGTCAGGCAGGCGATCGCCAGCAGAACCAAAATATCGATTTCAATCGCTAACAGAGGGGAATGAAGCATCGACAAAAGACCTACCCGAAGAGATGAAAATTAAATTCTATTTTGCACGATATCAACTGATGCTACAAAAATTGTCGCGATTCGGACTCTTAATGATTTTTTTACGATCGCGTATCGGGTTCGGTTAGTTTTGAGTTAACTTTAATCTCTCAAAAATCCGTTTTTTGTGAATAAGATTCAATGGATTGATTAAAGTATGGTCTTTGATGTCCTTGAAAAATCATCGTACTTTCAGAGTTTATCTCAACTTATAATTCTTCAATCTCTTGTTCTCATTGAATTTGGGGATTTTATTGTAATTTTACTCTATCTAGAGTGATTTGAGAGAGTGATTTTAATCCTAATTGTTACAATCCTTAAATCAATATTAAGAGCGCGATCGGGTGCCTCCCCTAGAACTATAATATACTCGCGAAAGGTCGAGATAAAAATCACGACTTTCTCAAATCTGGAGTCTTAAACCGTCAGCACCTCGCTCTGAAGAGACGAGGCTTCATGCCTCAATCTTTAGATAGCTGACCAGCCTCAGTCCCTTGAGGACTACGTTTTCCTTCGCCACTTGAATGGCGGTTTCCGTTATCCCATGAGGTTGACATGAAAATAGAACGCCACGATGCCGAGCCCATATCTCCTGAAGATCAAGCTCTTCTGGAAAAACTCAAGGCTTTAGTTGAGAAATCTCTAGAGGATGGCAAGTTGTCACCCTACGAACTCTCTCGCATTAAGTCCTTAATGTGGTCTAATGGTAAAATCACTTATGAAGAGTTGAGAACTCTACACGAGACCATCGAATCCGTGATGGGCGAGCTCCCTCCCGAGTTTGAGTGGAGTTCCTACAGTTAACAGTTAATCGTTTTTGAATTCAAAATTCACCATTCAAAAATTGTTTAAATCAATGAGTGGCTCGTTGTTGCGCTAAAGCGCTCCGATCGGGCAACAGAGTAAAACAGCGAATTCTACTCGCATTTTTTCTTTTGAGGGTGTATTTGTAAAAATGAGATGCACCCGATTTTCACTAGAGTTCGGGGAAATCCAGCATTAAGGGTTAGAGGAGTTTTACATTGAGAAATCTAAAGATGCGATCGCAATTCAAACGCTTAACCG
>JBFRWJ010000085.1:0-6465 GCA_051439525.1 Spirulina sp.
GCGACAACGGTCCGGGCATTCCCGACTCGGTGAAAGAGAAACTCTTCGATCCGTTTTTTACCACCAAACCGATCGGCAAGGGGACGGGTTTGGGGTTAACGATATGTTACCAAATTGTTGAAAAACACAAGGGGACAATTGAGGTGGAATCTTATCCCGGAAAAGGAACGGAATTCGCGATCGCGCTACCCATTCACGCCATGAATTAGGCTCTAGATTATTGTATTAGCG
Source organism: Spirulina sp. (assembly GCA_051439525.1). Lineage (GTDB taxonomy): Bacteria > Cyanobacteriota > Cyanobacteriia > Cyanobacteriales > Spirulinaceae > CCY15215. Next base: position 232 of record JBFRWJ010000085.1, read on the forward strand.
ATCGCCGCCAAAACCAATGGCATTTTGTCGGGTGATGGCATAAGGCCAGTCGATCGTTTGGGGAGGATTTAAAAAGTTTTTGTAAGCAAGAGCCATCTGTTTGGCCGCGCGATGGGATGGCATTTGACCCGTTGCCGTTCCCAATCCCGGACAGGCAATAATGCGAATTGTTTCGACTTCTTTTTGATTGTGATGCCAGACCGCGAGTAACATCGCTTGCATGGCGCGATAAACATTATCTGTCTGGGCGATCGTCATGGGTACTCGCATAGTTGGCGTATGGGCGAGAAAAGGATGTTTGGGGTGTTTGGTTTCGATAATAAAGGAAGTCCCAACGGGTTGTTCGCCGCGAAACTCATGGAGAATATAATCTTGAACGCGATCCATCAAATCGAGACCGAAATAGCGCACGATCGCGAGATCGACTCCCCCATCCATTAAGCCAAAAGAATTCGCCGGACTGACCATGCAATCATAGCGATCGAGGTCTTCAAAATAACCATTGATGACGGAAATCGCGTCAATTTCTGCAAACTTTTGTCGCCACTCTTGACAAAGTTCTTCATTGGGATCGACGAGAATTAATTTTAACTCATTGGGATGCACCAGAACCCTCACATTGATTTGCACATTTCATCTTCATTTTAACTCAAACTTCTGGGATATGAAACCGATAAACATCTTGAATCGTTCGCACCCACCCTGCCGCAACTGAAGCGAGAATGCGATCGCCTTTTTCTCGAGTTGCCGTTGTTGCATCGCCAATCACGCCACTTTGACTCAAATCTTTGGTCACCCAAGCAAAAGGTAATTTTCCTTCAATACTCAACAAACTTTCGGGCGGCAATTCTGGAGGATATTCGCAAACCGCTCGCTCCATTTTCACTTGTTCCGGCAATAATGCCAGCATGATACTGGTTTCCGCATCTCCGGCATGAATTCCCAGTTCTAATTCCTTCTGACTCAAGACTTCTGCAGCAATATGGGGAACGCGCCAGGTAAAAAAAGGAAACACGAGAAAATCGCCATATTCCTGATGTAAATCCCGCGCGGCACTATCCATAATTTGCGGTTGTCCGCCGTGGGAATTCATTAATACTAATTTGCGAAAGCCCGCTCGATAAATGCTCTGCGCCACTTCTTTAATCGTCTCTAAAAGCGTCTGTGCCGAAAGGGAGATCGTCCCCGGAAAATGCCAATGTTCGTTGGATTTCCCGTAGTACAACGGCGGCAAAGCATAGGCCGGAATCTCGGTCTCTAATTGACTCAATGCCTTGCCTAAAACTCCGACACTAATGGCAGAATCAACCGCGATCGGCAAGTGAGGACCGTGTTGCTCGATCGCGCCGATCGGCTGAATAATGACCGTATTTTCCTTATCCGACATGGCTTCAATGTCCGTCCAAGTCAGATAAGCAAAAAAGCGTTCCGGCGGGATAAATCCGTGCATTTGTTGGGTAATTGGTAATCGGTAATTGGGAATTGATAATTGTTAATTGTTCGGAAAGGCTTCTGGAAGGACTTGCAGAACTTCTATCGTGCCTTGGCGATCGACTTCGACCTCTAAGAGTTGGCCGATTTGACTGAGTTCGACTTGTTGTTGTACGTCTGTCGCCGTCTTAACGTCTTTGCCGCCGACTTTACGAATAATATCACCGACCTGAAACCCGGCCCGAGCGGCAGGAGAATGGGGAATGACTCCCATGATAATGATGCCGCGATCGCTGGTGATGATAAAGGTGGTATTGGGATCTTCATTGATGCGATCGCGACTATCGGCATTGAGGGTAATCATTTGAATGCCCAAATAGGGATGGTCGGCTTTCCCTTGTGCAAATAATTGATTGGCAATGCGTTTGGCGGTTTCGATGGGAATGGCAAATCCCAAACCTTGAGCATCCGCACGAATGGCGGTATTAATGCCGATGACTTCTCCCTTGGCATTCAATAACGGACCGCCAGAGTTGCCGGGATTAATCGCCGCGTCGGTTTGAATGAAACGAACGCGCTTATCGGGAACCCCGACTTGGGAACTCGATCGCCCGGTGGCGCTAATAATCCCCACCGTCACCGTATTATCGAGACCGAGGGGGTTGCCGATCGCGATCGCCCATTCTCCCGGGATCAGGGTTTCCGAATTGCCGAGGGTAACAGCCGGTAGGTTCTCGGCGTCAATCTCGATCGCGGCCACATCGGTAATGGAATCTCGCCCCACTACTTTTCCTTGTAGGGCGCGACCGTCTTTCAGAGTGACTTTAACCTCATCTGCACCCTCGACGACGTGAGCATTGGTGACCAAGCGTCCGTCAGCACTGAGAATAAAGCCAGAACCCGTCCCCCGGTGGAGTTTGGGAGCGGGTCGCGTTCCTTCCTGTCCGAAAAAGCGACGGAAAAAAGGCTGCTCGAAAGAATTGGGTAATGGTCTGGCGATCGTGCGGGAAGCATCAATGCGAACGACGGAGGGGCCGACTTTGCGAACGGCTTCGGCAATAAAATTAATCCCTGCAGGGGGTTCGCTGGCTTCTTGGGGTAAAGATAATGTGGGGAGAGTCGCCGGCATAATGGGTAACGGCTGTTGGGTGCGTTGTTTGTCCTCCACGAGTTGGCGGTGTCCCCAGAATCCTGCCCCCGTGCCGATCGCTAACAAACTAATATATATGCCCAGTTGTTTTAGAGAAATACTCATAATCGTTTGCTCTTCCCGCTAGAATCTTACAGATCGAGATATTGATACACTTTCTACTTTAATCAAAAAAACGCTTAGAACGATAATTTTCCACAAATTCGACAATTTTTAGGCGTTGCGGGTGGATGTTTTGGCTCGATTTGGGAGAGTGAAGTCCCTCATCTATCCGCAGGATGATGAGCGAGTGCATTCACGTATAATCCGAAATCCCTGAAGCGTTACTCCTTGTGTCGTTGCTTCACTGTGGTTATTAGGTTTTCAGCCATCTCCAAAGCCACCTGTCTCAAGATTCTTTCTTGTTCTCCGGATGCCCCTTCATCGCTGACCATCGAGTAAATATGGGGGTTGGACAACATTCCTTGTAATAGCTGTGCGGTTATGGAAATAAGTAGTTGCGAGTCTTGTTCGTTATTCATTTTTTTGCCTGCTATCTTCGAGAGGCTACAGTCTCTATTATCGCTATTTATGCCGCTATCGGCAATATATTAAAAATTAGGCAGGTCTCCCAATATTCTTATCAACCCCGAAATTTGTTCGGGATCGAGAGGGGCAAATGTCGTTAAAAGTGCCAAACTGATGCCAAATAAAACAACACAAATTAAAGCGGGAGTCCAAATTTCTTCTCGTCTTTGTAATGTGATTTCTCTTTCTTTCTTCGCGAATACCTTTAACCAATGCGCCGCGATCGCAAACGCTGCCCCGGCAATCATCAGCGCGATCGTCCCCACAATTAACTGAGGGGCTTCTTCTTCAGTGCTCGTTGGCAGAAAAGGAAAAACTCCAAAAATCAGCCCGTTATTGACAGCGTGGGGAATGACCGCCAACCACCAACTCCCCCGATTTTGTACTGCTCGAGCCGTTAAAAAGGAAGCAGGAATAAACGTTAAAAGTTGAATTAAAGTGCCGTGAATCAGTGCAAAAACAAAGGAAGTTAAAAGTGCCGCATAAATTGGCGATCGCGCTCGTTCGTAGGCGCGTAAAGCCACGCCGCGAAAGGCAAATTCTTCATAAAATGGCACAAAGATCGCCCCACCGATAAACGTAAAGACTTGTTCCCTCGTTCCCGCCGAAGTTGCCGGAGCCAATTCTTCTAATTTTGCCAAATAATCGGGAAAATAGAGATTGATTAAGGCGATCCAAAAGAAAACCAAACCAAAAGTGACGGTTAAATCTAAAGCCGTCAATGCGATCGCGGTTTTGAGTCGAGGCGGTGTTTGAAAGCGGGGATCTTGGAGAAAGGTGCGGACGGTATCGGGAAAAATAACGCCCAGTAATATCACGACGCTAAATGTTGCCAAACACTGTCCGGCTGCTCCAAAGGGTGTTGCCAAAATCAGCGCCGTCAGCACTAACAGCAACATCCCCAAAATAAAACGATTTGCAGCAATAACATTCATTGTTGTTTGTTATTTGTTATTTGTTATTTGTTGTTTGTTGTTTGTTATTTGTTGTTTGTTGTTTGGACATCCGGACAAAGTTTACTTTCCCGATCGTTAACTTCGATCCCAATAACCAATAACTAATAACCAATAACCAATAACCAATAACCAATAACACAATTAATGCAAAAAGTGACGAATTCCGGTGAGAACCATGACCAATCCTAACTCATTGGCGGCGGCGATGGAGTCTTTATCGCGGATCGAGCCGCCGGGTTGAATAATGGTTTTAATACCGGCTGCGGCTGCGGTTCTGACGCTATCATCAAAGGGGAAGAAACCGTCACTGGCAAGACATGCACCTTGTGCGGCTTCTCCTGCTTGTTCTAGGGCAATTTTAGCCGCACCGACGCGATTCATTTGTCCCGCACCTACCCCCACGGTAACGCGATCGCGCGTCACCACAATAGCATTGGATTTCACGTGCTTGGCGACTTTCCAGGCAAAGAGCATCTCGGCTAATTCTGCTTCGTCGGGTTGCTTTTCCGTCGCGATCGTCCAAGTTTCTGACTTATCTTCAATTTCATCGGCGGCTTGGACTAAAATGCCTCCAGCAATGATTTTAGCGGTCGTTAATGCGCCTTCCTGAAACTTCGGCAAAATTAACACTCGCAATTTTGATTTTTTGGCTAAAATTACCTTGGCTTCTTCTTCGCAACCAGGAGCGACAACGCATTCTAAAAATGTCGTTTTTAAAGCGTTTGCCGTGGGCACGTCGATGGGTTGATTCAGGGCGACAATCCCGCCAAAGGCAGAGATAGAATCGGCATTAAATGCTTTTTCGTAAGCCTCCGATAACGTTGATGCGATCGCGACTCCGCAAGGATTGGTATGTTTTAAAACGGCGGCGGTGGGTTCTCCGCTAAACTCTTTAATAATGCGTCGTGCTGCTTCTAAGTCCACTAAATTGTTGTAACTCAGCTCTTTGCCTTGTAACTTTTCCGCGCTCGTCCAACCCCGTTCCCCCGTTTTATACCAGGTTGCTTTTTGGTGGGGATTTTCACCGTAACGCAGAGTTTGTAACGGTTCGGCAAAAAGCGAAAAAGGCGCTTCCGTTTCGTTTAATCCGGCAAAATAAGTCGAGATGGCGCGATCGTAAGCTGCCGTCATCATAAACCCTTCCATCGCTCTTTGCTGGCGAAATGCGAGGGAAATTTCCCCGCTAGAATTGCGAAGTTCTTGCAGATAGTCTTCGTAGCGATTTGGGTTGCATAAAACCGTTAAATGTGCATAGTTTTTTGCCGCCGCTCGCAATAAAGTGGGTCCGCCAATATCAATTTTTTCAATGGCTTCGGCAACGGTAACATCGGATTTGGCAATGGTGGCTTCAAAGGGATAAAGATTGACCACCACTAAATCGAAAGGGCGAATCTCATTGTCCTCTAATTCCTGCAAATCTTGGGGAACATCTTGGCGGGCTAAAATTCCCCCGTGAATGCGAGGATGCAGGGTTTTTACCCGTCCGCCTAAAATTTCTGGCGATCGCGTATAGTCGCTAACTTTAGTAACAGAAATCCCCGCGTCTTGCAGCACTTTCGCGGTGCCGCCACTACTGAGGAGTTCAAAAGCAAATTCATCCGTCAACTGACGGGCAAATTCAACAATTCCGGTTTTATCAGAAACGCTCAGCAGTGCTAGTTTTCCCATGAAATGGCTTCTCCAATCTCTCGACGCTCGATTATTATCTCGCAACCGCGCGGGAATCCTCATAAACAAAATCTAGAGATTGGGTTTTTCTCTTCCCCATCTCGTCTTGCGATCGCGATCGCCCTCAATCGCCCAGAAAATGCTAAACTCAATAAAGTGCCATATAATCCCCCAATCGCCCATGCAGCCCGTTGTTGAAATTTCTCATCTCAATCACTTTTTTGGTCGGGGAGCCCTGCGCAAACAAATTTTGTTCGATATCCATCTCGTCTTGCGCTCGGGGGATGTCGCCATTATGAAGGGGCCTTCGGGATCGGGAAAAACAACTCTCCTCACCCTCATGGGAGGCTTGCGATCGCCCCAGTCGGGAAGTTTGCGGGTTTTTGGTCAAGAATTGGTCGGGGCGGGGAAAAATCGCCTCGTGCGCGTCCGTCGCAATATCGGTTATATTTTCCAGTCCCA
>JBFRWJ010000086.1:0-17067 GCA_051439525.1 Spirulina sp.
CCGTAGTTCAGGGCATTTTGGGGGGTCAGGGGACGGGAAAAACCACGCTTGCCACCGTGGTACGCCTGATTTTAGACGAGCTGGACTACACGAGCGTCACCTTTTCCCTCGACGATCTCTACAAATCCTATATCGAACGCCAACAGTTGCAGCGCTACGATCCCCGTCTGGTTTGGCGAGGACCGCCTGGAACTCACGATGTAGAAATCGGAGTCGATCTCTTAGATAAGTTACGGCAAGCCAATCGACGCAAACCCGTTGTGATTCCACGTTTTGATAAATCCGCCTGTCAGGGAGCCGGAGATAAAGCACAACCAGAAGTGATTAACCCGGTCGATATCGTGATTTTTGAAGGGTGGTTCGTGGGGGTGCGTCCAGTTCCCGATAATCGCCTGTTCGATCGTGCTCCCGATCCCATTAATACCCCTGAAGATATTCAATTTGCCAAAGATATGAACGATCGCCTTCTCGATTACGTGGCCTTGTGGCATCGTTTGGATCGTTTAATGGTGTTATATCCCGAAGATTATCGCCTGAGCAAACAATGGCGCAAAGAAGCGGAACAGAAGATGAAAGCAACGGGAAGAGGCGGAATGAGCGATGAGGAAATCGAGCAATTTGTCGAATATTTTTGGAAGGCATTGCACCCGGAACTCTTTATCGATCCCCTGATTCGCAATCCAATTTTAACCGATGTCGTGGTAGAACTTACCCGCGATCGCCGGATTGGGAAAATTTATCGACCAGAAGGTTGATGGGGGTGTTAGCAGTTTGGCGATCGCCCCTCGATTGGTTAAATCACAACAAGGAAAAGAAATGAGTATGAGAGAAAGTTGGGATTTTGGGCGGTTCGTGAAAACGATCGCGTACTTTGATGGTATACCTTTTCTCAGTTGTTTTCCGTGGCTGAGAAATAAGCTCTTAAATATGGATTTTGCTCCCGTTGCCCCTGCTGTCGGCGATCGCGTCCCTCCCATTCTCGTTGTCGGTACGAAAGAACGCCTCATGAGGCATTTGGTCGATCGCCTTCTCCCAGAGAATTACCCCGTGCGGGTTTTGGTGCAGGATCTCTCCCGCGCCCGAGATTTTTATCGCGATCGATACATCATCCTCCGCGATCGCGTTACCTCCGAATTATTAGCGGGAGTCGGGGCGATTGTGTGTTGTTGGGAAGAGGGGGAAAGCGATCGAGAAGAAACGCTACAAGCACTGACGAGAGCGATCGCGCGTGAGGAGGAAACCCAAACCCTGTTTGATTTTAGCCAACCCTCCCTCGATTTGCGAAGGAGTTGGGGGGCGGTGGATGATGTGGTAATGGGGGGTGTCAGCGAAAGTGGCATTTATCTCGCCAATGGGTTTGCCGTTTTTGCGGGAACGGTTTCTACGGCAAATTCTGGCGGTTTTGCCTCCGTGCGCCATCGCAATTTTCAACCTCCCTTGGATTTATCCGCTTATGAGGGCATTCAGTTGCGCGTTAAAGGAGATGGGAAGCGTTATAAATTTATTGCCCGTTGTGAGGGGAACTGGGATGGGGTGAGTTATTGCTATTCTTTTGACACGACAGCCGATGAGTGGATCTCTCCGCGCATTCCTTTTAGCGCCCTCATCCCGGTATTTCGTGCCAAAACTGTAGGGGATGCGGGTTCATTCGATCCGAGTCGAACTTATTCGGTTCAGCTCATGTTGAGTAAATTCGAGTACGATCGCGCTCTCAATCCCACCTTCACCCCCGGTCCATTTTCCCTGCAAGTCAAGGACATTGCCGCCTATGGGGGCAAAAATCCCCCGCAACTCCTTTGGATCGGCTCGGGAGGAGAAGCGATCGCTCGAGCCAGTTCTTTCCCCGTCACCGCGATCGACCCCGCTCGGTTTGCCGCAGATGAGAACGCGATCGCGCAACACTGTATGACTCTGCTTCGCGATCGCCTCGGTTAGCGCATTCTCCAATACCTGAGAATCTTCTCTTTAGCGGGAATTGTTGCCCAGAGATGGGGTTGAGGACTGAGCCACATTTGCTTCTCTGGATTCCACTGCCAATTTTGACGAAGGTATTGGTCAACTGTCTTGGTTTCATTAGCCCAAGCGACGAAGGAGAGTTCCAGCATGGGCAGATTTAGAGCTTCTGTCTGCATCCATTTTTGCAATTGCTGCTGAATTTCTAGCATCGATAAATTTAGGGTCGCCATCAGGGTCGGGATCCCCGTTTCGTCCGATTGGGTTGGGAATTGAGTCAGTAACGGCTTTAAACGATTTTGATGGTAAAGCATCAAAAATAGCGCATTGAATAGGCTTTGATCCCGACCCGCTTCCAACGCAGCCCTCAAGTTAACCATTCCCATGATGACATCGCGAACTGCTGGGTCGCGCCAATTGCTACGGTAACCCCAGCTAAAGGCTAATTGCCCATTGAATTCGATGGCAATGAACTTTTCCATCAGCGTCGCTATGCCTTCATCCACCCAAGTCGGTAGAGTCCCTCGAAAGGTGCAGTAGAGAAAATGATGCATCATTTCATGGGTCAACGTTCCCAGTCCACTGCCATCGCGGACGAATAGGGTGGGTTGACCCGGCACGGTGGTGAAAAAGCCAAAGGGCGTCCTGGTGTGGAAGGTTCGGAGAATCGCGTTATAGTTAGATTCTCTGCGGAGCAGATACACGTCAACCGAACAACTCTCTGGCCCGGTAGGGAGAAAACGCGCTCCTATTGCTGTGCGAAAGTTCTCGAGAAACCTCTGGATTTTGGCATCTTGCTCCGGAGAGGGGAGATCGCTGTAGAGCTTGAAGCCCGTTGACGCACCCACTTGGGGATAATTGGGATGCCAAGGTTCTAACCCCACTCGACGAGCATAGAACAGAAATACTGTGGGGTTAGCGATCGCCCCGATGGCAATTGCTACGAGCACTGAACCCACGAGAGATTTCCAGTTTGGCAATCTCAAAAATCCTCTCAGAGCCCCTTGAGAAGCATGCCGGGATGACTGGGTTAAAACGAGGCCCGCTCCCAATCCCAGAGCCAGTCCGACCATGATGCCCAAGCTTAATGCTTGCTGGCTTTGCCCCCAAATCAGTCCGAAGACAACACCACAGATACCCCCGATCGCGATCGCCAGTCCAGACAGCCATTGTGTTGAGGTCAATTGGCGCGATCTCTGTTTTGGGGTCTTTATGGGGTTCTTTTTCCCTCGCGTCCGTGTCGTTTGGGTCTTCAAGGGGGGTTTTGGCGATCTGGCTGGCTGGGATGGCGATGAATGAGTTCTCGATTGTGTCGTCGGTATGGGGTTCGTTTTCCTTCGCGTCCGTGTCGTTTGGGTCTTCAAGGGGGGTTTTGGCGATCTGGTTGGCTGGGATGGCGAGGAATGCGTTCTCGATTGTGTCGTCGATTTTGTTGTTTTGGGAGTCTGTTTTCCGATTTTGGCAAGGGTAGCTTCAGGATTCTTGAGATATTCCTTATCCAGAGCGATCGACTGATTACACTCAACCCCCAAACTCTCTACGAGGAGTTTTAAGAGAGCAGTATCTTCTATATCGGCTGGGTTTCTCTGCCTTATCCTCTTCAATCTTCGCTGTAACTGAGGGTATTTTTCGAGTTCTGCGATCGGAAAAGGTGTGGAGTCAAAGTTCTTTTGTGCGGCGCTGATTTGTTGGTGAAAGGTTTTTAATCGATCTCTTACCGCTACAATGCTTCTCCCTTGGCGCTTGACGGATTCGAGTCCATTTAAGGTGAGGGAGATTTTGTTCGCTACTTCCGCCAATTCTTGCGAGGAAAACATAGAATATAGAAAAAACTAGCAGAAAGAAACTAGCAGAAAAAAACGAAAAAGACTAGGATAAAAAGATTAAGAGAACGGGACTGACGGGGCTCGAACCCGCAACTTCCGCCGTGACAGGGCGGTGCTCTAACCAATTGAACTACAGTCCCATGCGTTGTCTCGTTATTTCCGAAGCTTGCGATCGCAAAATTCTATTTTTAGAGACGAGATCTAGTCTAACGAAACCTCGTCCCTCTTGTCAATGATTTTGCAGAATTTTATTTTTTGGCTGGAAGGAGGGATGGGAGCGATCGCCCTGGAAGTGCAGAGAGAGGATGCTTTCATCACTGAGATTTACTGGCTGGCACGGACTGGGGAGAGCGGGTGGGGAGGACAACATCCTTAAAGCGCAAGAGGAGAAACAAACTCAAAAGCGTCACGGACCAATGGGCGATCGCAAATCCCCAAATCAGGCAAACCGCCGCTGTTGTGGCTGTCAGAACGCGGTAAACATCTTGGGACAAACGCTGATAGAGGAACAGGTTGCCCAGAGCAAAAATGAGGAGGAGGATGGGGAAGACAGGCATCATTATTACGGGTTCGTAGATGGGGCAGAACGGGCAGAAATTTGTGGGGAATCGCAGCAGGAAGGCTCGATCCATTCGTACTTTAACATCGCTGCGCTTTGACTCCGAAGAACGTAAATTCTTATGCTCGCGATCGTGATATTTCTTTGCACAACTTTAACAGTCAGGAATGTCGGGTAAGTATCTCCTCATCTCGAGTAACGAATGATTACAACGAGGCAGAGTTCGCCCAAAATTGCGCGAACCAGGTTTTCAGGTGGTAGGTGGCTCGGCAATCATCCTCGTTGTAGCGGAGAATGGTGTCTAAGAAAACGCGATCGCCATTTTTTAACCAATTGTCGTACAAGCAAACCACGCGATCGCCGGCAATATCGCTATCTCGCCAAGTAAATCCCAACCAATTGGCCAAAGATTTGAGAGAATAACTTTCTACGGGTAAGGTAACAGTTGTTGTCACCCAATGATGCAAATCGACAAAGCGAGAGAGAAAGTGCTTCAGAGGGAAAGCCGGGTTTTTGTATAATTTTGTCAAACGCTTGACGGTTTCCACTTCGTATTCAGAAAAATGGAAAATCGGCGCGTCAGGATAGCGAGCCACTAAAGCGAGAAACTGTTGCCAAATCAATCCTTCTTCCTCCGGTGCTTCGGCGAGAAACCCATAAAATTTCTCGGTTTGAGTTTGATGATTGACGCAAAGTACGCCAAATAAATAATCGACATTGCAATCCGGTTGCGCTTCGAGATCGAAATAAAGTTCGACAGGTGCAGAAGGGAAGGGTTGTCGAGAGGATCGCGCAGAAATCGGACGGAGAAAGGGGCGATTTTCGAGGAGCGATCGCGCTTGCTGTCGGAGTTGACTGGCGATTTTGGGATCGAGAAGTTCGGGTGCGACTTGCGGATCGAGAGCGGCAAGGGCATCTAAAGTATTAATATGCAGGATTTGCAGTGCTTCGTAGCGGTTGGGAGTGACGCCGGGGACGAGAGAGAGGTGATTTTGCTCCCGGGCGATAGCGTGACAGTATTGATGCCAATGGCACAAACTGCAACGCTGGCGAGAAATAAAAACCTCGGGTTCGGCGCGATCGGCGAGCATTTGGATGCAGGTTTGCAGCACTTCTACCATGCGGGGAATCCAACTGTCGAGATCGACGAAATATTGCTTTTTCCCCCGTAAAATTAATTCGGCATGGGGGGGTAATATTCCTTGCACCCGAGCCAGCAGATAGGCATGAAAGGCAGCGATCGTCTTATATTCGGGTTTGGGACGCTTGCCCAATTTCACATTAACGGGAACGTAACGCCAATTCCCCCAAATCGACGTACCGGGATGCTTGATGAGAAATGTGGGCTTTGCTAAGTAATCGATGGAGTAAGATTGGGTTGTATCTTCTCGACTTTGGAGGGGCAGGGCATTTCTCTCCACCAACAAGACTCCGCGATAAATCAGTTCTACCCCTTCCGCCATCAAAATTCTCGTTTGTTCTGCTCCCTCTTGCCAGTCTCCCTTGTGAAATTGGGGTTGCGCATAGACTTCTTCCGCCAAAATTTCTTGAATTTGCTGTCGATTTTCTTCCCGCAGTTTCAGCAGAAAATCTCGTTCGGGTTCTTTGTAGGCGCGATCGCCGCAAATATTTAAAAAGGTGCGTCGCTGACAGCGCTTATAGTCTAGGAGGAGATCGTCGCTCAAGAGCATGAACTAGAGTAATGAGAGATTGGCAATAATCGACAACTTATTTACATTATCGGTGAAAGCGGGCGATCGCGGAAATTTAAAGTGCCCGTTATTCCGTCGAGGAAAATATGAAGTTTTGCTAAATTTTCCGGTTTTCCCGAGTTTTTGTCTAGGCATCGTCCGAAAAGCCTATCTACAATTAAGGAGATGACTTAAATCCGCGAATGGCGAACGATGGTAATAACCGATCGCTCATAATGATTAACTGTTCGGACATCAAACCATGCAATTCAAAAGCCTCAAAAATCCTCTGCGCCGATCGATTGCAGCCAGACTATTTATGTATGTTTTAGTTGGCGCTTTTATTGGCTTGGGAAGTATGTCCTATTTCTTCTATCAAGCGCTGGAACAACGAGCGATCGAAGAAATTCAAGGAAATTTGAGTACGCAGGTTAAATCGATTGAAGTAGAATTTGCCAAAGTCGAACAAGCACTGGCAAGTTTGTCGGCTGCTATCAAAACAATGAAGGATTTGGAAATCGAAAATGCAGATGACTATAAAAAGTTAGCCTTTGAATTCTTTAGAAATCGTTCCTCCTTAATCATGGGAGTGGGGTTCGGTCAAGCTCCTTTTCAATTAGCCAGCGATCGCGAATGGTATTGGCCTTATTTTTATGTCAATCAAGATAGTCCGGAGCAAGTCGGTTCTCTTTTAAAATCACCTTTTACAAATATCCGCTATGTCGATGTCTTTGAAGTCGATAGCTATGGCAAAATGGAATATTATCAATTACCCATTGAAGCCAAAGGAGAAATTTGGTTAGAACCCTTTCAATGGTATGGACTCAGTATTACCAATCTTACCGCTCCTGTGATAAGCGATGATAACGAGCTGCTTGCAGTCATTGGGCTAGATATTAGTGTTTCTGTGTTAGAAGAACAAATTGCTATATCTCCGGCTGAAGGACAAGGATATTTTGCGATCGTCAGCGATCGCGGGAATGTACTTGCTTATCCTCCCGATCCCGAAAAAGCCAAGGCTCTTGTTAGTTATAAAGCGATTCCAGAACTTGAAAAAATTTGGCAGAAAATTGACAACAGTAAATTCGGATTCATTCAAGCAGAAGGAAGTTTTTGGGCATATCAACGGCTGGAAGGGACAAATTGGGTAATGCTGGCATCTGTTCCTCAATGGGTTATCTTAAGACCCGTTTTAATCATTACACTGGGAACGACTTTAGTGGCTGGTATTATTCTCGCCTTGATGGTCAGTTTATTCGTACAAAACCTGAATTCTCGCTTGCAACCGATTTTAGATGAGTGTCATAAATTAGCCCGTGACGATCGCCAGCGATCGCAACGTTTAGAAGAAAAAGAAGGGCAAAAATCCAGCGATCGCGAATTTCGATCGCTGGATCTGGAAAATAGAGATGAATTAGAAGTTCTCGAATTTTCCTTTAACCGCATGACCGAGCAACTCAAAACCTCCTTTGAAAACCTCGAACTCAGAGTTAAAGAAAGAACTGCCGAACTCGAAAAAGCCAAAGAAATTGCCGATACTGCCAACCAAGCAAAAAGCGAATTCTTAGCCAATATGAGCCACGAACTCAGAACGCCTCTCAATGGTATCTTAGGCTATAGCCAAATTCTACAGCAGGTTAATTATCTGGAAGAAAAAGAAAAACACGGACTGGATATTATTTATCAATGTGGTGCTCATCTCTTGACGCTCATTAATGACGTTCTCGATATTTCTAAAATTGAAGCAAGAAAGCTCGAACTTTATCCGAAAGACTTTCATTTCCCTTCCTTTGTGCAAAGCGTGGTCGAAATTTTTAGTCTCAGAGCAGAAAAGAAAGGCATACAGTTTATTTATCAACCTCCCAACAATTTACCAACGGGAATTCAGGCAGATGAAAAACGCTTGCGTCAGGTCCTAATTAATCTCGTGGGGAATGCCGTCAAGTTTACTGAAAAGGGCAGCGTTACGCTCAATATTCGTGTTGAACCCATAACATCATCGCAATTACAACTGCATTTTTCCGTACAAGATACGGGAGTGGGAATGAGCAGCGACCAACTGGAAAAAATCTTTCAACCCTTTGAGCAAGTCGGAGAAGATAAGAAGCGATCGGAGGGGACGGGACTGGGTTTATCCATCAGTCAAAAAATTGTTGAAATGATGGGAGGGACGATCTCAGTTCGCAGTCAATTAGAGAAAGGAAGTTTCTTTGAATTTGCCATTGAATGCCCTCGATCGGAAGATTGGTTCGTCTCAAATATTCACAGCGATCGCGGAAAAATCATCGGATATCGAGGTCAGAAAAAGCAAGTCCTCATTGTAGACGATCGTTGGGAAAATCGCTCGGTAATTGCCAACTTGCTGCAACCCATAGGGTTTGATATCATAGAAGCAGAGAATGGCCGAGAAGGAATCGAAAAAGCTGAATCCCAAGAACCCAATCTCATCATAACCGACCTAAAAATGCCCATCATGGAGGGGTGGGAATTTCTGAAGGAAATGCGCAAAAAAGAGCAATTTAAACAACTCCCGATTATCGTGTCCTCAGCAAGTGTGTTTGAAGAAGATCGTTATAAGAGTTTGGATGCAGGGGGAAGTGATTTTCTCGCCAAACCCGTAGAAGCAGAATCGTTATATCAGATAATCGAGCAATATTTACAGTTAGAGTGGATTTATCAAGGAGATGGACAAGGAGAACAAACCCGAAAAGAACGAGAAAAACGAGAACTCATCTTGCCACCCGAGATCGTATTAGTTAAACTAAAGGAATATGTAGGAGAGGGACAAATGAGCGGCATTAAAGCAGAATTAGCCAAACTGAAACAACAAAACCCAGAATACGAGGAGTTTTTTGAAGCAGTGGAGGAAGTCACTCAGAGTTTTAATGTTAAAAAAATCCGTCAGTTTTGGCAGGAAACATTTAAAGTTTTTGAAGTCTAGATATTTGAGTTTTGTGGGGAAAACTCGATGAAAACGATCTCTAGATATTTTCCTCTCTCATTGAGGATAAAAAACAATTTTTTGGGGACGTGCAAATGGGATGTTTTGATTTTTTATCGATCCAAAAAAATATCACTTTAAGGAGTCAAAAATGTCAGAAAATACTAGAGCTGGAAAAATTTTTATCATTGACGATAATGCGACCAATCTAGAGGTTTTATACGGTGCCCTAGATGGGTATGGATACGAAATTTTTTTGGAGATGGATGGTGAAAGCAGTATCAAACAAATCACTAAAAATCCCCCCGATCTCGTTTTGCTCGATATTATGATGCCGGGTATTGATGGTTTTGAAACCTATCGTCGGTTGCAACAGAATCCCCAGACCCGAGACATCCCCGTTATTTTTATTACAGCACTATCCGACCTCGAAAATAAAGTCAAAGCCTTTCAATTGGGTGCGGTTGATTATATTACCAAACCCTTTCAAAAAGAAGAAGTTGTCGCTCGCGTGCAAATGCACTTAAATTTACATCAGATGAGCGTACAATTAGCCGAAAGCAATCAACAACTCGATCGCAAAAATCGCGAGCTTTCTCAATCGCTGAAAGACTTACAAGCCGCACAATTACAGTTAGTCCAAACGGAAAAAATGTCAAGTCTCGGTCGCTTGGTCGCCGGAGTTGCTCACGAGATCAACAATCCTGCCAACTTCATTTATGGCAATCTCGCGCACCTAGAAAATTATGTGACAGAAATTGGCGAGTTTCTCGATCGCTATCAAGAAGACCATCCCAACACAGCAGAATTAGAGGAAGAATTTAACATTCCTTTTTTAATCGAAGATTTGCCCAAATTGACAACCTCGATGAAATCTGGAATCAAACGCATTCGTCAAATTGTTGAGAGTTTGCGAAACTTTGCGCGTCTCGATGAAGCCGAATTAAAATCTGTTAATATTCACGAAGGAATTGAGAGCACTCTCGTTCTTTTAGAGCATCGCTTCCAAGCAACACCAAAGCGTCCTGAAATTGAAACGATCGCGAACTACGATCGCCTTCCTGAAATCGAATGTTATGCGGGACAACTCAATCAAGTTTTTGTCAATATTTTAAACAATGCGATTGATTCATTCGATCTAGTCTCTCGCGATCGCCCTCAAATTACGATTACTACGCAAGCGATCGCTGGCGATATTATCCGTATTAGCATTAAAGACAATGGCATGGGTATGAGTGAAGAAGTGCAAAAGAAAATTTTCGATCCTTTTTTTACGACCAAACCCATCGGACAAGGTACGGGATTAGGATTGTCAATTAGCTATAAAATTATTACAGAGGGACATTCCGGACGCTTGTATTGCTCGTCTCGAGCGGGAGAAGGAACGGAATTTATTCTGGAAATTCCCCTGCGAACCAATTCTTCTTTTTGTGATCTTAATAGTCTTTCCCAACTCGCTTTAGCTTAAAACTCATATTATTCTCTCGCAAAAGTTAAGTGCGAAGAGAAAAAATTACCAACTTCCTCCTAAATTGGGTCAATTAGCGTGCATTTTTTAGGCTTCTCGTTCTAAGAGTAAAGTAACCGGACCATCATTTTCAATACTAACTTGCATCATTGCCCCAAATCGTCCCGTTTCGATTTTGAGATTGCTTTGACGGAGTTTTTCCACAAAGCGATCGTAGAGCGTTTCGGCAATATCCGGAGGAGCAGATCGACTAAAGGAAGGACGGCGACCTTTTCGACAATCCCCGTAGAGGGTAAATTGACTCACCACTAAGATTTCCCCGCCAATTTCTTGTATAGAATGTTCCCATTTTCCTTCTGTATTGTCCGGATGGGAAAATAAGCGCAATTCCAAACATTTTCTCGCCATCCAATCGAGTTCTTGTTCGGTATCCGTGGGAGAAATACCCACTAATAAATTCAATCCTCGTCCGATTTTGCCGACGATTTCGTCCTGAATGGAAACTTGAGAAGATTTGACTCGCTGAATGATAACGCGCATAAATGACATTGCCGATCGCTCTGGGTTCGGAAAACAGCCGCTCGCAATCGAACGATCGCTTTCTGCAATAATTTTACGCCTTGAGGGAAGCAAACGCACTGCCAAATTTTACAAACATTATCAGAAATTTTCCCAACGTCCGATCGCATTCTATACTAGAAAAGATAAGCCTACTTCTCCATCGATGAGCGTCCTTGAAGATCAATCTCGCGTTATTGCCTTTCTCTCTGAAGCGAGGAACTATCCCGAAGCGACAACGCAAGTGCGGCAAATAGAAACCCACGGCGCAATCATTTTTTTGACCGATACGAAAGCCTATAAGTTGAAAAAATCGGTCTATTTCCCCTACATGGATTATTCTACGCTGGCTCGGCGCAAATCCTTATGCGATCGCGAAATCTTTTTAAATCGACGCACGGCACCTGAAATTTACCTGCGGGTTCTTCCCATTACCCGAGAAGAAAATAATACTCTCACATTTCAGGGACGAGGAGAAGCGATCGAATGGGTCATAGAAATGAATCGATTTGAACCCTCTGACGTTCTCGATTTGGTCGCAGAAAGGGGGGAATTAACGCCAGAAATTATCAACGATCTTGCCATTCATATTGTTGATTTTCATCAAAAAGCAGAGGCGTGCGATCGCATTCCGGGAGCAGATCGTATTATTCAGATTATTGTGGGCAATGACGAACAATTTGCCAACTTTTCCCCTATTTTACCGCGCGATCGCACCCGATCGCTAACCGATCGCTCTCTTGCCCTAGCCGAAAAATATCGCAACTTATTAGATCGCCGACAAAAAGAAGGTTATATCAAACACTGTCACGGAGATTTACACTTACACAATATCTGTTTGTATCGCGGCAAACCCCTCTTTTTTGATGCCATTGAATTTAACGAATCCTTCTCAATTATTGACGTGCTTTACGATTTGGCATTTTTGTTGATGGATTTGGATTTTCGCCATTTCTCCACCTATGCCAATTGGATTTTTAACTACTATAGCTGGCACGAAAATGACTTTGAAGGCGTTGCTTTATTGCCTTTATTTTTAGCCGTTCGCGCTGCCATTCGCGCTCATGTGAGTGTTGCGATTGCCTCCGGTTTGCACGATGCCGCAGAAAGACCGAAATTTGTGCGGGAAGCCAAAGCATATCTCGAAAAAGCCTGGGACTACCTTGCGCCGAGAACTCCCAAATGTATTGCCATTGGGGGCTTATCGGGGACGGGAAAATCCACCCTCGCCCGAGCGATCGCGCCGCAACTGGATCGCTGTCCCGGGGCTCTGATTCTCCGAAGTGATGTGATGCGGAAATTACATTTTAATATTCCTTTAAATGAAAAATTATCCGATCGCTGTTATGGGAAAGAAATTAGCGCGATCGTTTATGAGAAATTGTTCGCGATCGCAAAAACGGCTTTACGAGCAGGAATGACCGTAATTCTGGATTGTGTTTTTGCCGATAGTAAGCTCCGTCAAAATGTTGAAACGGTTGCAAAAACTTGTCAGGTTCCCTTTTCTGGAATTTGGTTGGACGTTCCTTCAGAGATTGCTTACGCGCGTATTGAAGAACGAACCCATGATGTTTCCGATGCTACCGTTACCATTCGCCAAAAACAGGAATCTCTAGATTATGGCGAGATTCAATGGCAAATTTTTGATGCGGCATCCCCAAAAAATATACTCTTGGAGCAGGCGATCTCTTATCTCAAATCGGGTTAAACGCTCGTGAGTCAATAATTAATTAAAATATGTGCCAAAAATTGTTGGTCTTGAATAGTGCAAAAGTGCTATAATTAGCCATCCGCAATTGGTTCGCCAGAGGCCAGAGAAATGTTACTAGAACTCAGACGCTTTGACATTCCCCTCGGACAAAAACTTGTCCTGCGAGATGTGACATGGCACGAATTCGAGCAAATTTTAGAAGAATTGGGGGAAAAACGCGCTTCTCGTATTGCCTATGCGAATGGAATTTTAGAAATTATGGCTCCCTTACCCGAACATGAAGTTGACAAACGTTTGACAACCAATTTTGTGGAAATTTTGCTAGAAGAACTCGATATTGAGTTTTATCCCCTCGGTTCGACGACATTTAAAAATGAACTGATGAAACATGGAATCGAACCCGATGACTGTTTTTATATTGAAAATGAAGCAGCCGTTCGCGGCAAGAAACGCCTCGATTT
The DNA here is from genome assembly GCA_051439525.1 of Spirulina sp. Taxonomy (GTDB): domain Bacteria; phylum Cyanobacteriota; class Cyanobacteriia; order Cyanobacteriales; family Spirulinaceae; genus CCY15215. Next base: position 13,169 of record JBFRWJ010000086.1, read on the forward strand.
AACCGTGGATCCGCCTCCCGATCTCGCTGTAGAAATTGATGTGACTTCCCGTACCCATCCCGATCTTTACAAAGCATTGGGCGTTCCCGAATTGTGGCGTTTTGAGAAGGGAAAATTAAAAATCACAGTTCTTCGAGAGGGTCAATATGTTGAAGTTTCAGAAAGCCCCCACTTGCCCAACTTTCCTCTCCCTGAAATCATTCCGCAATATTTGCAAAAAGTGAAAACCCAAGGCAGAAATAAAACCATGAGAGAATTTAGAGCTTGGGTGCGCGATCGCATGGCCTGACCCTTTCGCCTTCACGCTTTTGGCATTATGATTGATGGGTAATCCATACGCCCAACCCGTTGCTGAATGATAGAAGTCGAGCATCTCAGTAAAATCTATAACACCACCCCAGCTATCCAAGATGTCGATTTTTCCGTGGAAGATGGGGAAATTCTCGGTTTTCTCGGACCCAATGGGGCGGGGAAAACCACCACCATGCGGATCTTATCGGGATATCTGCCCGCCACCTCGGGAACGGCGAGAATTGCCGGATACGACGTTCACGAACAGTCGATGGAAGTCCGCAAGCGCATCGGTTATTTGCCCGAAATTCCCCCCTTGTATGCAGAAATGACCGTCGAAGGCTTTTTGCATTTTGTGGCGCGCATTAAGGGCGTTTCGGCGGGAGATCGGCGCGATCGCGTCAATCTAGCCATTCAACGCTGCAATGTTGAAGAAAAGCGTAAGATTTTAATCCGCAAACTGTCCAAGGGATTTCGCCAACGGGTAGGTATTGCCCAAGCGATCGTTCACAATCCTCCCGTCATTATTCTCGACGAACCCACGGTTGGGTTAGATCCTTTGCAAATCATTGAGGTTCGCAATTTAATTAAAAGTTTGGCCGGAGAACATACAATTGTACTCTGCACGCACATTCTCCCGGAAGCCAGCATGACCTGCGATCGCGTCACCATTATCAATCGCGGTCGAGTGGTAGTCACCAATACCCCCGATAATTTAATGGCAGAACTCACGGGAGAATCGGGCTATGAGATGGAAGTGGAAGGAAATGTACTGAGCATTAAACCAATTCTCAAGGCAATTTCTGGCGTGCGATCGGTGGAAATCAAGCCTTTTCCCGAACGTCCCAATCGTTCTCTGTTGCGGATTTCCCTTGACAATCATACCGAACTCGGTCGCGACTTGGCCGGCGCGATCGTTAGAAATGGTTTGGGACTCTATGAAATGCGTCGCACTCAACCCACTTTAGAAGATGTATTTTTAGAACTCACAACTGAAGAAGAGGTTGTCGATTCTACCCCCCAAAAGGATCGGGATGAACCGGATGCACGAGATAAACCCGATGAAAAAAATGAGGAAAAAAATGAAAAGAAAGAAGAAGAAATGAAGGATTTGTGGGCAGATGACAAGTAAATTTGTCTTTCCTTAATCCTCTCTTCTCCTTCTTAACACTGATACCTGTTAACTGGTGACTGGTGACTGGTGAGGTGGTGACTGTTCGGGGGATTCTTCCAACCAGTCGAAAATTCGTTCTAATTGTTCGAGACTGACAAGACCGTATTGCCAAAGAATCATGGGAAAAGATCCCGAATCTCGTTCAAAATAGCGTTGAGCGATCGCGATCGCTTCTTTGGACAGCGCTAATTCTTCTTGTAGAAAATGGATGAACCGAGCGTAAGTCACGGGCTGCATTTTTCCCTCCTCCTTATTAAACAAGATTTTATCCTTCAAGTTTTTTTAAAATGAGATTGAAAGTGCCAGAAATCAATCTGTCACGACTTTTTTTAATTCAAAATTCAAAATTCAAAAATTGTTGGATTCGCCTACAGGCTTCTCCATTCTCAATTCATAATTTTGAATGGGATTGACTGTTACGAACAATTAGAGCAAGATTTTTGTTACGAAATCAATTCTTTTAAAAGAATTATTTAGATCTATTTTTTAAGTATGTACCTTACTGAAAAAGTTTTTTTGTATTCAAAAAAAAACTCACACACAAAGAAACTTGAATAACAATGTTTAGCGATTTCCAGTCAAGGAATCATCTCGAACTCTAATCTTAAACTCGATTGCATTGAAATTGAGTCATAGTACCCGACAAGAGAAAAATATTATAGCAGAAATTTAAACAATGACAAGCAGAAATTGATGGGGATTCATATATTTCTTAATTTAAAAATTCAATGGTAACGCGATCGCCCACTTTTAACCCCAATTCTTCGGCGCGTCCCCCGCGTAATTCAATCACGCGATCGATCGCTTCGGGAGGACCGTAGGCCGGGCATTGAGGGGCAGGTTTCTGGCAAGGGGGGACATTAGCGGCAATGTAGCGAATCTCGCCATCGCGTAAAAATATCATATCGAGGGAGATGCGGACATTTTTCATCCAAAAACCGACGGGACGGGGAGGGTCGAAAGAAAACAGCATGCCGCGATCGTCGGGCAAGCGATCGCGAAACATCAAACCTAACGCTTGTTGCTCGGGGGTTTCGGTCACTTCTAAATAAATGATTTCACCTCCCATTGTGGCTGTGGCACGAATTGGCAGCATCTGACCTAAACCTTCTCCAACAAGGGTTTGAGAATCTTGGGAAGGAAGAGAAGGAGAACATCCCAATAAAAACAAACCCAAGATAACAACTGCGATAAGCGGAAATCGGTAATCAGTCATCGATAATTAACAATTGAACTAGGGTTCTCTCAATACGTACCCGACTCCACGCACGGTTTGAATGAGGCGTTTTTCCCCCTCGTCTTCGATTTTTAGGCGCAGATAGCGGATGTAAACCTCAATCACATTCGATGCTCCCATAAAATCGTAGCCCCAAACATTTTCCAGAATTTGTTCCCGCGTCACGACTTCGCGAGGATGGGACATTAAATATTTCAGGAGTTCGTATTCTTTCATAGTCAGATCGAATTCCCGACTATTGCGAATGGCCCGACGGGTGGTTAAATCTAAAATTAAATCCCCGAAACGTAATTGTTCTGCAGTTTCCTTGGGAGCTTGCAGATAAAGACTGACTAATTGTAACAAGGTTTCCGAGCGATAGGGTTTGAGAAGATAATCATCTGCCCCTGCTTCCAAACAGGCCGCGCGATCGCTCACGGTATCGCTGGACATCAACACAAGGACAGGGGTTCGATTACCGATCGCCCGCAGTTGACGACAAAATTGAAATCCAGCTTCTCCGGTTTGATTGCGATCGACGAGTACCATTGCCGGTTGCAACTCGTTCGCTTGCTGTAAACTATTCTTAACGTCCGCGGCGATCGCAATTTCATATCCCGCTTCTGTCAAATCTCGATAGATTTGCCGCGTACAATCTTCTTCCGGTCTAACCAAGAGAATACAAGGAGAACGCTCTAAAACTGCCGTGATCATAAAAATCCCTGAGTACAAATACCTATTGATTTTCCTACTTATAGCATGTGTTAGTTATTGGTTGTTAGTGATGGGTGATTTGTTCCCCACTCCCTCTTAACTGGTGACTGGTGACTGATTACGGGAGTTCTACAGAAGTGGGTTTGGCAATATGAGGAAGTCCCCAACCTAATTTTTCCCGGAGAATGCGGAAAAATTCTGGCGGCTGCAAGCGGATAAACTTGGCTGAATATTGAGATTTTTCGATTTGTACGCGATCTTGAGGTAAGACGGCACAGCCCCCATTCCCATCGACTACCATCAGCAAGGGAGTGGGGTTGACCGGAAAAATTTGGACGACTTCTCGATTGGAAAAAACGAGGGCGCGAGAGGCCAGAGAATGAGGACAGATGGGAATCAGTTGCAAGGCGGGAATTCCCGGTGCCACGACCGGTCCCCCCGCACTGAGAGAATAGGCCGTCGAGCCCGTAGGAGTGGAAACAATGACCCCATCGGCGGCAATAT
>JBFRWJ010000087.1:0-15915 GCA_051439525.1 Spirulina sp.
GGGTAATGGGTAATTGATAATGGGTAATGGGTAATGGGTAATTGATAATTTTTGCTTATGCTCCGTTGCCGATTTTTTCTGGAGCAGCAACTATTAAGCAAAAGTCTCATCAAACAACCGAGTCTTAAAGTCCTTCTCCTTCGTCGCCTTCTGCTTTCTTGCGAATTTCGTCAAACATGATCTCTTCAAAAATCAGCGTTCCCACGATCCGATTGAACTCCTCGAGCTGGCGCACGTCGCGATCGCTAAAACTGGTGCGAAATCCTTCGGGCACGTCTTGGGGGTTGCTGAGAGTTGTCGGGGTTGTGGGGTAATGGTATTCCAAAGGGTATCCCGGTTTCTTCTTGTTCACCATTTGCAGGATGCCCATTAAGTCATTTTCTTGGTTGAAGATGGGCATGCAGAGCAGACTACAAGTCCGATAGTGGGTTTCTTTATCCGATCGCATGGCCATAGCAGAGCGTGCCGTGTCGTCGTAAAGATCGAAATCGACTTTGAGAATTTTGGCATGAGAGTCGCGGCGATTGCGAGGATTTAAGGCGTATTTTGCCGCTAACCCCGCATAACCGGCACCAATGGGGAGGGGAGGGATTTTAATGAGTTGCAAGCCTTCATTACCCACGTAGCCCTCGCTGACTAAGGTTTCGTCGTCGCGATCGAAACGCCAGAGAGTACAGCGATCGGCATTGACTAATTCTCGGGCGGCTTTCATGACTTCTTCGGCGCTATTTTCGCGACTGGTATTGAGAACCCAATGTTGTGCTTTCATTAAAGCCGAAGCATCCTGCTGAACCTGAAACATTTGGCAGAAGGAAAGACAACCTTGGAAAAAATGAAAAAAGGAGTCGGAAGTCCGGTAAAAGTTATCGATATCCGCATGAACGAAACCCCGATAATCTGCTCTTGGTTGTTGGTTGTTGGACGTTCGGCGATCGCTCAGTCGAGCCGTTGTTGGTTGTCCCCTAACGGGTGACGGGTGACGGGTGACGGGTGACTGATTAACGGGTGACTGATTAACGGGTGACGGGTGACGGGTGACGGGTGACTGATTAAGTTGTTGGTTATTGTACGTTCGCATTAATTTTCGCGAGGCTTCGACCACGGCAATCAATTTGCCCCGGCGATCGCTGACGGGGAAAAAAACCGAAGAGCGATCGTATTCGGCATTAGGGATTGTACTGGGAATGTGAACGTATTTCGTTTTTTGCCAGCGCGCGACTAGAGCGATCGCGTTGTCGTCATTGAGGGAATATTCAATGCGACGAAAACTGGTGGACTGTTCTTTTCGCTCCGGTAAAATCGTCCAGAGTTTATTCACGTTCGCATCAAATAAATAAACCCGCGCTGTTTTGGCGCCCAAGGAAATGCGCGCCACTTCCGACATATTTTTGAGACTGGAATAGAGAATTTCATAATTCTCCAATTCGGAAAATTGTCGGGCATTTTGCAGAACCATCGCCGCTTGCGCGTTAAAGGCTTCCATCCGTCGCTCGTCATCTTTGCCAAAACTGATTTCAAAACATTCTGGTGCCTCATCGGCATAACCCGACGGCGGTTTGAGAAAACCTTCCCTTGTCTTATTGACCAGTTGGGTGACCCCGATGGTTTTTTTGCGATTGGGGGCAGATTCGTCATACCCCAAAACGGGCATGCAGAGCAAACTGCAGGTGCGATAATCATTTTCGAGGTCGAAGTGTTTGGCAGTGGCGGATCCGGCTTGTTCGTAAACGTCAAAGGGAATATTCAAGGGTCTGTAATCCCCCTTTTGGGCCTGTTTGACCACCTGTCCCGCAAATCCCTGACCGACTTGGAGATAGGCCTCTTTAACGCCGCCATCTTCGGCGGGAATTTCCGTCCACAGTTTTTGCTGGCTAAAATCCAAAATCCACAGGGTTGAGCGATCGGCTTCCAATAAGTCTTTGGCGGCGTTCATGATTTGTTGGAGGGCTTCGCTAAATTCGCCACTACTGCGACTGAGAGCGCGGGCGGCTTTCGTCGATTTGACGCTGCCTTTGAGATGTTGGGTGAGGTTATAGTAAGTTTGAATACCTTCGAGCATTCTGAGAATGGTAGAAGAGGACACCAATTGCAAAAATTTATTTTCGTCTTCTTGGGTAAAACCGAGGCGACTGTACTTTTCCGCATCGGTTTCGTGAGAGTCGAGAGGAGGGGGGAGATCGTGACTCCGGCTTCCCTGATGGGTCTGTTGGCGAAATTTGTTGATGAATTGAATGACCGCAAAAACTTCGTTTTCCTCATTTTTTAAGGGAATGGTCAGCAAAGTATGGGTGGGAAATCCCGTTCTAGATTCTTGTTTTTTGATTTCTTGCGAATGTTCGTGTTCCCGCGCTGGATAGGCAAGGCGCAGCGATCGCCCGGTCTCGGCCACCCGTCCGGAAATGCCCCGACCCATGGGTACGGAAATCTCTAAAGTTTGTTGTTTGTTATGGGTTATGGGTTGTTTGTTGTTGATTCTTGTTGCCTTTCCTTCTTGGGCAAAAATCGACCAGAGGCGATCGCGATCTTCATTGACAAAATAAATCGTCGTGCGTTCTGCGTCCAACCAAGCGCCGATATTGCCGGCAATGGAGCCGAGGGCGAGGGAATAAACCCGCCGCAACTCGTCCAACCATTGAATATTTTCTTCGATCTCGTTGGATTGAATGATGCTTTGGCGTTGTTTGCGGAGTTTGATGACATCCCGAGAAATTTCTTGTTCGAGATGGGCGATTGCGGCGGCTAGGGGGGACGATTCCCCCGAGGGGAGGGCTTCGGATTCGGGATCGGGGGTGGATTTTTGCTTGACGATGAGTTGGGGAACTAAAGGTTGGGGGAGACCGTTGGTGAGTTTTACCCGTTCCGCTTGCAAGGCCAAACATCCCATTTCAAAGGCTTCGTTAACGCCCTCGCCGTAGCCGATCCAGCGATAAAATTCGGTGGTGAATAAATTGGCCGCTTCAACGCCGATATCGGCATCAATGGCAATGGTCGCTGGGATGCAATCGGAAATTGCATCCGCTTGCAGGACGGACAAACAGCGATCGAGGATGACGCATTTGACCGATCGCCCAAATTGCTCGAAGAGTTGGGTCAGTTGCCCCGGATCGAGCAAGCGAGCGTCTTGGGTTTCGCTGGCAAAAATCAAGCCTTCTAAGGAATCCGCCCCGCAAAAATGAATTAAATTGGGTTGCTGTTGGGCGATGGCGAGGGTTAAATCTTCGTAAAAGATGGCGGGGATTGGCTCGACGGCGATCTCTTTGCCTTGGGGGGTTTTCTGGACTATCTGTTTGATTCTGGCGGTTTCTTGCTCTAATTCCGTGGGGTTGGCGGCGTGGGGGCGCGCGGAGGCGACTAATATTTTACTAATGGGAACTTGCGGGCGGGATGCCGTGGTGCGGGCGGGGTCTCCCGAGGGGAGTCCCTCGAATTGAAAGCCTTGCGTCCACAAAATTTTATGTTTTCCCGTTGCCAGTCCGCGAATGGTAACGCGATCGATCCCCCCCGGTTTGAGAGCCAGCATTTGTTTGCGAACCCAGTTAAAGAGTTTGTGTTGCTTGTAGAGTTGAGCACCTTCGAGAAAAATTCGCAAGATGCGATCGCGGCGATCGATGCGACTGTCCATTCCTTTGGGATTGAGTTTCTCGTTAAGGAGGAGCGCGATCGCTTTGGGATTCCCTTGTTTCGCTTTCTGAAATAAGTTCGAGGGCATGGGAAGAACAAACTTTTAACCTTATCTCCTTTTTACTCCGAGGACAGTCTTTTTTTCAATGTTTGCTGACGAACAGTTGACAGTTGACAGTTGACAGTTGACAGTGAGAAGTCGGGAAGAAAAGAGGAGGAGGAAAAATCGATACCATTACCGATTACCCATTACCCATTACCGATTACCCATTACCCATTACCGATTACCCATTACCCATTACCGATTACCCATTACCCATTACCGATTACCCATTACCCATTACCGATTACCCATTACCCATTACCCAAATCAATGAAAATTGCCACTTGGAATGTTAATTCGATTCGCACGCGCCAAACCATCGTGCAAAATTGGTTGCAAACCCATCCTATCGATGTTCTTTGTTTGCAAGAAACCAAAGTCATTGATGCCGATTTTCCGCGAGAACCTTTTCAAGCCCTCGGCTATCATCTCTACATTTCGGGACAAAAAGCCTACAATGGCGTTGCGCTTTTGAGCAAAACCCCTCTAGAGGACGTCAAAATCGGCTTTTCTGAAGTGGTGGGTGCAGAAATTACCGAAGATTTTGACGAACAAAAGCGGGTTATTTCTGGAGTTTTAGAGAATATCAGAGTTGTTAATCTTTATGTTCCTAACGGTTCGGCAGTCGAGAGCGAAAAATACGATTACAAACTGCGTTGGTTTACAGTATTGCGAACCTATTTGCAAAGATTGAGAGATGAGGGCGATCGCGAACTTTGCGTTTGCGGTGATTTTAATGTTGCCCCAGAAGACCGCGATATTTACAATCCCAAGGGCAAACAAAAGCATATCATGGCTTCTCCTGCCGAACGCCAAGCTTTACGGGATGTGTTGAGGGTGGGGTTAACGGATATTTTCCGCCAATTTACTGAAGACACGGGACATTATAGCTGGTGGGATTACCGTCGCGGCGGTTTTGCCAACAATCGCGGTTGGCGCATCGACCATCATTATCTGACTCCTCACCTTTGCGATCGCGCCAAGAGTTGCACTATTGACATCGAACCGCGAAAATTAGAAAAACCCAGCGATCATGCTCCCGTTATCCTCGAGATCGATTAATTTTTGCTTAGAATGTTGGGCAAACAGGAACTTTTGTGTTATTGATTCTGCGATTGATGTCGAAATTCGCATTATTATTTGTATTCATTATACTGGAAAAGCCCTTAATATTATTAAGGTTAGCAACGCCAGTATTAATGTTTCCCAGAGTCAGAAAATTAATAACTGCCGAATTATCGACTCGTAACATTAAATCGACATTACTTTGAGGATCGATACTCGAATTTCCAGCGAAATCGATAACATTGAAAGTTCCTCCCGGTTTTTTCTTACCCGCAATGCCAGAATCAAATGCAATACCAGCGTGTTGGTTGCGAATCATGTGATTATTCAAGAGACTAATATTGTTAATAATCCGATCGCTGGGATCGTTGTTAGCAATCTCAATCCCGACACCACAGCCACTGGTACTATCAAATCCAACATCTGATATAATATTGTTGGCGATGGTAAGACCATCTACTACAACTCCTGTGGGAAGACCTAATGTAGCAATTGCAATCCCATCATCACCCACATTACTAATTGTGTTATTAGAAATCACGATATTAGATGCTGTCGCTCCCGCAACTACAGCGATTTCAACTGCATCCGAACTTTGTTTGACAGGATTGAAAATATCTCTGATGTGATTATCCGAAATAACCAAATTAGATAGACTGGAATTGTTGGTTGCCCAAATCGAAATACCTTCCTTCTCAATTGTTGCAATTGTATTTCTGGAAATTTGAGTATTCCTTAATATACTGCTATTGTTTGCATTGAAGTTAATTCCCATATTAGTAGCATTATGAATTGAGTTGTCAGAAATAATGGTCTGAGTAATTGTTCCGGAATCGGCTTGAAGTAATATGCCATCATTCGCAGTTGTGATGCGATTATCTCGCACGGTCGTCGGCGAGAGCGTACCCCCATTCAGAGCTTCTAATTGAATTCCCGCTTGAGTAACATTACTAATCGAGTTGTTGGCAAATGTTGCACTGCCCGTGGCATTATCAACTAGAAGAGAAAGACCATTCTCAGCCGTCGCAATACGATTATCTCGCACGGTCGTCGGCGCGATCGCGCCCCCATTAAGTGCCTCTAAGCGAATTCCCGTTTGCGCGACATTAGTAATCGAATTTCTGAAAATTGTGGCACTACTCGACCCTCCATCTCCAAGCAGATGCAGGCCGTTACTGGCATTAGAAATAAAATTATCCCGCACGATCGCGCCAGTCGCATTATTGCCAACAATCCCATTATTGCCTCGAGATGGAAGATCAAATCCCGACAGAGTAGAATTTGTCCCCAATGCCACCATCCCCGTTAAAGACCCATCCGTAACAGTAGTACCGCGAATGGTCGGATATTGCCCCGTGCCCGAGAGGGGAATATTAATTGCGCCAAATTGAATGGTATCCAAAGGTTGTACCGGACCGCGAGAAAGAACTTGGACGGCATCGGGAATGCTAAATCCGGGAATATCTAAATCGGCTCCAATATCGGCATAGACAATGTAATTGCCATCGGAGAGGGAGGTATCCAAACCCTCTTGGATGGTCCCATAGGGTCGCTCAAAGGTACCATCTCCCCCCGTAGCCCCTAAAGTCACGTGACGAAAAACCCAAGGTTGTCCCGTGACGGGATTTTTCGCGAGGACTTCGGTTTCTACGACGGTGGTGGTCTCGCTTTCTATATCCGGTGTTACGGCAATGGTAGGATTGCGACGGACTGAATCGGCCAAGCGAGGTAAGTTCGTTTCGTTCTCCTTTAATTTCCGTTTCCGGCGATGGCTGGGGAAACTCGCTCCGATGCGGAAGGAAAGATTCGTGCCGAAAAGATCGTCTTTTTGCAAGGATAAGCCAAGATTTAACGTATCCGTCGGACGTGCCTCCAATCTAGCCCGCCATCCCCAAGTTGGGGTAATGCCTTCTCCACTGTAGTAGTAAGTGCCGCCATACAGGCGCAGAGCGTGACCCGGTTCGCCAAAAGAGAGCAGTTTGACCCCTAACTCCGCATCAAATCCTCCCAAAGCGGCTTCGTAAAAGCGGGTTTCTCCAAAGGTACGGGATGTATCGTACATCAAATAGCGATCGCGGAAGTACAAATCGGTATATTGCGTCCCCGTATCGAAGGAAGTTTTCGCATATAAATTGCGGCTTTGTCCGAGGGGAATGTAGCCATTAATCCGGAAATCCACATCCCCCAGAGTTTCAAATCCCAAACCCAACTGATGAAAAACGCTAAAATCCGTCGTTCGCTTGTCATAGGCAACATATCCCCCCCAAATGCGATCGCCTTTGGGATCGAAGCTGCGAAAACCTAACATTGCGCTCAATCCTTCGAGGCGATCGTTATTCCCATTATCAAATTGCCAATTGCCTTCCAGAAAAAATAGATCTCGGGAGGAGGTTTGGAGGGGGAGAAAACCTTGAATGCTGGTTAAACTGTCGTATCCTCCATCCGAGGTGGTGTAACCGACACCAAAGCGGGGAGTAAATTCAATGGGAGCGGTTTCAGGAGGACTGGGTTGAGGTAGAGCCTCACCCTGCGCTACATTTTCTTGGCGATCGCTAAATTCAACGGTGGGAGTCAGAGATTCCAATAACCAAGGTGCTTCTCCTAGAGTTTGAGCGGGTTGGGAAATTGTCGAGTCCGTTTGAAGCAGAGACTTCTCAATCGGATGCGATTGTTCGGGTGGAGTAGCGATCGCTACCTTCTCGGGGGGGATCTCTTCGTCAAAGTTGCCTTCGAGATCGCCCGATATTTCTGACTCTGGCGGTTCTGGGGAAGGTGTCTCGTTGGCTCTGCTGAATTCCGCGATCGCCAAAAGGGGAGCCAGGCTGACTCCGGCAAGGGTGAGAGGTGTTAATTGTTTTTGCATCTAATTGGAAGCCCCGATCGTAAACATCCGTATTTCTTCTTAGCTCGTTCTCGGCATGCGATCCGGATAATCTGAATAAAAAAAAAACTTTTTACCTAATCTTTAAATAACAACTTTTTTGTAAATGTAATATGAAGCACATTTTGAGTTAGACAGAGAAGACCAGCAGAAATAGCCAAAATACTTAAGTTAAAGGATTGATAAAGCAGTTCGATTGATTTTTAAATTATTTATAAAGTAAGTGATGAGATATTTTGTACACGTTCTTTGAGGAGCATTTTTCTGGTGTCAAATTTCTGTTTGAAGACCCCAATGAACATAAGACAATAAAAAGTCCGCGCATCTGCTTAAGTATCAGCAACGCGATACATCGGGCAGGATTTTATCGAGAATACTTAATACAAAGAAAAAACCCGCAAAAATCGCGGGAGCTTGGGATGCCGTCTCTTTAGAGCTGGGAGAGTCAAGGAGAGTAAGTCGGGATGCGATCGATGAGATCGCCAATAAAATACACTCATAGTAGGAGCTGTATCATGAGATCGCGATCGCCAATCGGGAGTTTTTGGCGCAATGCGATCGCGGCGTAAAATTAGGAGCGATCGCTCACAACTCATGGGAAAATTCTCAAGCGGTTTACACGGTGTATGGCGGTATCGATCGCACGATCGACTTAGATTCAATTTCCGGCTCTGCTGATGTGAAAATCTGCCCAAAAAGAATCTTCTCGATTAATATCCCAAAATAGGCTGGGTTTCCGCTTTTGAAAGAGTTCGTCGTAGTAATGACAAGTTTCCACAATCTCTGAGAAAGTTTGCCAGCGTCCGAGGGTCTCTTCGCTCAAAGGACCCGAACTCCCAAAAGCAAATGACCAATTCTTGGCATGACTCGTGGGTAAAAGCAGCCAATGCAACCACTTCCGCACTCGGCGATCGAGGTGAAACTTCTGACAGGCTCTGGCGAGGAGATGATTGCCGCCGACCAAAACGTTAGCAATTGCAAAATATTTTTGTTCTGCAATTGGCTTTATCTCTAAAGCTAGGTAATTAAATTGACTGATTAACTTAAAATCCGCATACCCGAGATCCTTTAACTTTGGCAACAAAGCAAAAGTCTCTTTTCCTTTTTCAACGGAAATGTATTGAGGTAAATAATGGGGATTTAAGGCTTCGAGGCACAAGCGATCGTAACCTTCAATATCAATCTTTAAATAGTAGGGCGTGCCGTATTCTTCGAGGATCGAAAGAAAAGGGCGACAGGTGACCTCGATCGCGTGATGGGGACTGCCATGACGAGATGCCGATTCGCGACTGAAAGAACTCCATTCCGAATGAGATTCGCAAATCCAAAAGGGAAGAATTCCTTCTGTTTCGGCAATCGCCACATTCAGAAGGATGAGTTGACCCGTGGCAATTTCTCGATGAAATCGTTGCTTGGCGCGATCGGCAAGTTCCGAATCCGCTTCAATTGCCAAGACTTTGAAATTCCGGCTGAGATAATAAGCTGTATCCTCGCCTTGATTCATCCCGACATCGTAAATCAAATCTGGAATCATTTTTAATGAACAGTAGACAATAACCGACCCCTTAAGCGGTCGATTTTACCTGCTCCCCAAAGATGATCTTTGATTCTTTAATATTCGCTTTAGCTTTCTTCGAGTTCTGTCCGCAACCGTACCGACTCGGCATGAGAGTGCAATCCTTCCGCATTGGCAAGGGTTTGAATCGCCCGAGAAACTTTCTCGAGAGCTACCTCGGAATATTGAATGAGACTCGAATGTTTCATAAACGTTTCCACCCCCAACGCCGACGCATATCGTGCCGCTCCAGAGGTGGGTAAAGTATGATTGGGACCGGCTAAATAATCTCCCACGGCTTCGGGAGTGGAATTGCCCAAGAAAATTGCCCCCGCGTGACGAATGCGATCGATTAAACTCCAAGGATCGGCAATTTCGAGTTCTAAATGTTCGGGTGCAAAGAGATTGGAGTAATGCGCTGCGGTTTCCAGAGAATCGACCATAACAATTAAGCCGTAATGGGCGATCGCTTTTTCCGTTAAAATTCGGCGGGGATGATTGCTCAGGTGTGCTTCGACTTCTAATTTAACCTGTTGCGCCAAGCCTTCGTCGGGAGTGAGTAAAATGGCAGCCGCGAGGGGATCGTGTTCCGCTTGGGCCAACAAATCCGTTGCGACGTGGACGGGATTGGCATGACGATCGGCAATAATTAAAACTTCTGAAGGACCGGCTAAGGAGTCAATACCGACAGTGCCGTAAACCATTTTTTTCGCCAAGGTGACGTAAATATTTCCCGGCCCGGTAATGACATCCACCTTGGGGACGGTTTGCGTTCCGTAAGCCAGTGCCGCGATCGCTTGCGCCCCGCCCACCCGATAAATTTCCGTAACCCCTGCTTCTTGAGCCGCTACTAACACCGCCGGGGTAATTTTCCCGGCCTCGGCAGGGGGCGTGACCATGACAATGCGGGGAACTTTCGCGACTTTCGCCGGGATTGCGTTCATCAGTACCGTACTCGGATAAGCCGCCCGACCCCCCGGAATATACAAACCCGCCCGATCGACCGGGTTGTAGCGCTTGCCCAAAACGATGTCATCTTCCCCAAAATGTACCCAAGATTTAGGGACGCGCTGGCGATGAAAGGCTTCAATCTGACGGCTTGCCAAGGCGATGGCCTCGAGTAATTCCTTCGAGACCTGTTGGTAAGCCGCATCCAATTCCGAGCCGCTTACCCGCAGTTGTTCTAGATTTAAAGTTTGCTTATCGAATTTTTCCGTATAATCGAGCAAAGCGCGATCGCCATCCCGCCTTACGGTTTGAATAATTTCCCGCACTGCTGCTTCTTGGGGCAGTGTCCCGGTGTCAGATGTACGACGGCTGATGCGCTCCAGTTCGGTTTTGGCCTCAGTTGGTTCGGTGATGATTCGCAGCATAGAATCTCAATGCCCTTGCGACTTAGTGAGTTGGAGTCTGGATTCCGACACTTTCTAAAGACGCATCTCCAGATTTGACCGATTCCTCGTCCTTATCCTATAGCTTAGCTTGGATTTCTTGCGGGTTGCTCTCTCCGAGCGCCAGATATTGAGAAAACTTTTCCCCCCGCCCGGCTGCTTTTTGGGGATCTCGGGCAATCGCTTGCACGAGTTTGACAAAGAATGTTATATTAATATGTCCACAGTCTAGGCTCGAACTGTATGGACTCGAGCTAGAGCTAGGGAGCTCCCCATACTCGCGCGCGATCGCGTCTAACCCAGCCAAACTCCCTAAATTCAAAATTCATTTCTCCTAAAGTCTAAGACAACCGTGGCTAATTCTAAATCTGCAATCAAACGCATACAAATCGCCGAACGCAATCGGCTGAGAAATAAAGCATACAAATCGGCTGTAAAAACCTTAATGAAGCGCTATTTTACAGCTGTTGAAAGTTATATTTCTTCTCCCACGGCAGAAGGGAAAGAAGAAGTCGAGCGGGCGCTATCCAAAGCCTATAGCAAAATTGATAAAGCCATAAAACGAGGAGTTTTACATCAGAACAATGGTTCGAGGAAAAAATCTCGCTTGGTCAGATTTTGGAAGCGGATGACTAGCACAATTCAAGCTGAAGCAACTGCCACAACAGCAGAAGAAACAGCGTCTTAAGCTCAAATTTTAAATTCTTAGTTTCGGGTCAAACCAACAAGGCAAAAACAATGCTTCAGTGTTGCATTTGCGTTTTGAGATCCGCTCCCCGCTCGAATTCATCCACAAAAACGGGTTTCAATGCAGTTAATCGATACCCACGTTCATCTTAATTTTGATACGTTTCGAGAAGATTTAGATGCCCTGCAAACCCGTTGGCAGGAAGCTGGGGTCGTCCGGCTCATTCACTCGTGCGTAGAACCGGAGGAATTTCCCCAAACGCGATCGCTGGCCGATCGCTTGGGCAATCTTTTCTTTTCCGTGGGACTCCACCCCTTAGATGCCCACAAATGGAAAGAAAACTCGCGAGCAGAAATTCGCGCCCTCGCCCTTTCCGATCCGCGAGTCGTTGCCATCGGCGAATTGGGTTTGGACTTTTACAAAGCTGAGAACCAACAACAGCAAAAAGAAGTCTGTCAAGCTCAACTCGAACTGGCCGTAGAACTGGATCTCCCGGTTATCGTTCATTGTCGCGATGCGGCCGCGTCGTTGCGAGAAGCGATCGCCCAAACCAATCGGGAAAAAGGCACGGTACGAGGAGTCATGCACTGCTGGAGCGGCAATCCCGAAGAAACGCAATGGTTTCTCGATCTGGGATTTTACGTGAGCTTTAGCGGCATCGTGACGTTTAAAAAAGCCGAAACCGTCAAACAATCCGCTCTCATCGTTCCAAGCGATCGCCTGTTAATCGAAACCGATTGTCCTTTTCTGTCCCCGGTTCCCAAGCGAGGCAAGCGCAACGAACCCGCTTTCGTTCGCTATGTCGCCGAAGAACTGGCAAAACTCCGAGGCTGCGACCTCGAAACTCTAGCCGAGCAAACTACAAAAAATGCCTGTAATCTTTTTAATTTAACTTTATAATTCAGCCTTCATTCTTCCGCCTTCATCCTTAATCCTTACTCCTTTCCCATGAGCGAACTCACCCATCATCTTTTACCGGATTTTATCGCCATTCAGCGATCGAGTTTTCGTTGGTTCTTAGAAACCGGACTCATTGAGGAACTCAACAGTTTCTCCCCCATCACCGATTACACGGGAAAACTAGAACTGCACTTTATCGGTCACGAATATAAACTACACTCGCCGAAATACGCGGTTGATGAAGCCAAACGTCGAGATGCCAGTTATTCCGTACAGATGTACGTACCGACCCGATTGCTGGACAAAGAAAACGGCACGATGAAAGAGCAAGAAGTCTTCATCGGCGACCTGCCGTTAATGACCGATCGCGGCACCTTTATCATTAACGGAGCAGAACGGGTAATCGTCAATCAAATCGTGCGATCGCCGGGGGTCTATTACAAATCGGAAACCGATAAAAACGGTCGCCGTACCTATTCGGCTTCTCTCATTCCCAACCGGGGAGCATGGTTGAAGTTCGAGACGGACAAAAATGGGTTGGTCTGGGTTCGCATCGACAAAACTCGCAAACTCTCGGCTCAGGTGCTCCTCAAAGCCCTGGGACTCTCCACGGGGGAGATTCTCGATGCTCTGCGCCACCCGGATTACTATCAGAAAACCCTCGATAAAGAAGGGGATCCCAGTGAAGAAGAAGCGTTAATGGAACTCTACAAGAAACTGCGACCGGGGGAACCGCCGACGGTAAACGGCGGCAAACAGTTATTAGAGTCGCGCTTTTTCGATAACAAGCGTTACGATTTGGGCAAGGTGGGACGTTACAAGCTCAACAAGAAGTTGCGCCTGAATATTGCCGATAACATTCGCGTGCTGACTTCCCAAGATATTCTCACGGCGATTGATTATCTGATTAATCTGGAGTTCGATATCGGTCAAACCGATGATATCGATCATTTGGGGAATCGTCGGGTGCGATCGGTGGGAGAATTGTTGCAAAATCAAGTCCGGGTGGGTCTCAATCGCTTGGAGCGCATTATCCGGGAGCGGATGACGGTGAGCGAATCGAATGCCCTCACGCCAGCTTCTTTGGTGAATCCTAAGCCGTTAGTGGCAGCGATTAAGGAGTTTTTTGGTTCTTCCCAGTTGTCGCAGTTTATGGATCAAACGAATCCTTTGGCGGAATTGACTCACAAGCGTCGTTTGAGTGCTTTGGGTCCGGGGGGATTGACGCGAGAGCGGGCGGGTTTTGCGGTGCGAGATATTCACCCGTCTCACTACGGGCGGATCTGTCCGGTGGAAACGCCGGAAGGTCCGAATGCGGGTTTGATTGGTTCTCTGGCAACTTATGCCCGGGTGAATGAGTATGGCTTTATCGAAACGCCCTACTATAAGGTGGAAAGTGGGCGGGTGAATTTCGATCGCCCGCCGGAATATCTGACGGCGGATCAAGAGGACGATCTGCGGGTAGCGCCGGGGGATGTGGCGACAGATGAGGAGGGGTATATTATCGGCGATCGGGTTCCGGTGCGCTACCGTCAGGAGTTTTCGACGACGACTCGGGAACAGGTGGATTATGTGGCGGTTTCTCCGGTGCAAATTGTCTCGGTGGCGACTTCTCTGATTCCGTTTTTGGAACATGATGATGCGAACCGGGCGCTGATGGGGTCGAATATGCAGCGTCAGGCGGTGCCGTTGTTGCGTCCGGAACGTCCTTTGGTGGGAACGGGTTTGGAGGCGCAGGCGGCTCGGGATTCGGGTATGGTGGTGGTTTGTCGCACTCCGGGGGTTGCGGTTTATGTGGAGGCAACTCGCATTATTGTGAAGTCGAATGTGTCGGCAAGTATCGATGGCGGAATTGTGGGTTCGGAGGATTACAAGTTTGATATTCGGGAATACGATGATTTGAAGCGTAAAGACTACGCCCAATTCAAGGCCAAATATGGGGATTGTATCGAGTACGAAATCCAAAAATACCAGCGTTCCAACCAAGATACTTGTTTGAATCAACGTCCTTTGGTGTACCAAGGGGAGGATGTGGTTCCGGGGCAGGTTTTGGCAGATGGTTCGGCGACGGAGGGGGGAGAAATTGCTCTAGGTCAGAACATTGTCGTGGCTTATATGCCTTGGGAGGGTTATAACTACGAGGATGCGATTCTCATTAGCGAGCGGCTGGTGATTGATGATGTTTATACCAGCATCCATATTGAAAAGTATGAGATTGAGGCGCGACAAACAAAGCTGGGTCCGGAGGAAATTACACGGGAAATTCCCAATGTCGGGGAAGATTCTTTACGGCAATTGGACGAACGGGGCATCATTCGCATTGGCGCTTGGGTAGAAGCGGGAGATATTCTGGTGGGGAAGGTGACTCCGAAGGGAGAGTCGGATCAGCCCCCAGAGGAGAAGTTGTTGCGGGCAATTTTTGGAGAAAAGGCGCGGGACGTACGGGATAATTCTCTGCGGGTGCCGAATGGGGAAAAGGGGCGCGTAGTAGACGTGCGGGTGTTTACGCGGGAGCAGGGGGATGAGTTGCCGCCCGGGGCGAATATGGTGGTGCGGGTGTACGTTGCCCAGAAGCGCAAGATTCAGGTGGGGGATAAGATGGCAGGTCGCCATGGTAATAAAGGGATTATTTCTCGGATTTTGCCGGCGGAGGATATGCCTTATCTCCCGGATGGTCGCCCGGTGGATATTGTTTTGAATCCTTTGGGGGTTCCGTCGCGGATGAATGTGGGACAGGTTTTTGAGTGTTTGCTGGGCTGGGCGGGGGAAAATTTGGGGTTGCGTTTTAAGACGACACCGTTTGATGAGATGTATGGGGAGGAAAAGTCCCGGGAGTCGGTTCATGGGAAGCTGAAGGAGGCGAGTCTGAAGCCGGGGAAGAGTTGGGCGTTTAATGAGGAGAGTCCGGGTAAGATTCAGGTGTATGACGGACGGACGGGGGAGCCTTTCGATCGCCCGGTGACGGTGGGGATTGCTTATATGTTGAAGTTGGTTCATTTGGTGGATGATAAGATTCACGCGCGTTCGACGGGTCCTTATAGTTTGGTGACGCAACAACCTTTGGGGGGCAAGGCGCAACAGGGGGGACAGCGTTTCGGGGAAATGGAGGTTTGGGCATTGGAGGCTTATGGGGCTGCCTATATTTTGCAGGAGTTGCTGACGGTGAAGTCAGATGACATGCAGGGGCGCAATGAGGCGCTCAATGCGATCGTGAAGGGCAAGCCGATTCCTCGTCCGGGTACGCCGGAGTCTTTTAAGGTGTTGATGCGAGAGTTGCAGTCTTTGGGGTTGGATATTGCGGTGCATAAGGTTGAGGCTTCGACGGATGGCAGCAGTCAGGATCTGGAGGTGGATTTGATGGCGGATGGCGATCGCCGCCGCACTCCTTCTCGCCCGACTTATGAATCTTTGAGTAGTGAGGAGTTACATGAGGATGAAGTATAAATCAGTCAACAGTCACCAGTCACCAGTCACCAGTTGGGGAACAGCGAACAGTTATCAACCAACAACCAATAACCAATAACCAACAACGGCTCGACTGAGCGTTCGCCGAACGTCCAACAACCAATAACCAATAACCAATAACCAATAACAAAAATGAGCAGAAATCAAAACGAACAACGTTTCGACTATGTGAAAATCGGTTTGGCTTCTCCGGAGCGCATTCGCCAATGGGGGGAGCGCACTCTCCCGAATTCTCAGATCGTGGGG
>JBFRWJ010000088.1:0-6769 GCA_051439525.1 Spirulina sp.
GAATACCAGAATATATTACTAAGATTGTTCCTCAAAATCGACAAGAAGCTACAATAGGAATCTTACAAGATTGGAATTAATTTTAACTATAAAAGGAGGTAAAAAATATGCCAAGATTAGATCCCAAATTAGGAGGCTTTCTCAAAGCATCAGGTGAATCAGTCAATAATAATATGGTTGTTTCTAATAGACAAAACATAGATTCAACTGTTAAAAATACCGATGTAGATGAAGAAAAAAAAGATGATTCAAAGTCAAGAATAGATTTCTCTTATTATTTAAGAGCACCCAAATATACTTTAGATGAAGTTATTTTACCAGAAACGACAAAAAAACAAGTAGATTTGATTTTAGCAGAAATAGAATATCAAGATTTAATTTATGATGAATGGGGAATGGCAGAGAAACATAAATTAGATCGCTCTCTTTCTATTAATTTTTCTGGATTTCCGGGAACAGGTAAAACTCTGACAGCAGAAGCACTAGCTCATGCTTTAAATCTCAAATTTTTAGATGTTCCTTATGAACAAATAGAATCAAAATATGTTGGCGAAACTCCCAAAAATATCCGAGATGCCTTTAGTTTTGCGGCAGAGAATAATGCCGTCTTATTTTTTGATGAAGCTGACTCTTTTTTAGGTAAACGCCTAGAAAATGTAACTCAAGCAGTAGATACTGCTGTTAATTTGACTCGCAGTGTTATGATTAAACAATTGTCATCTTATAATGGGATAGTAATCTTTGCCACTAATTTAATGAAAAATTATGATTCGGCTTTTGTTAGTCGAATTCGTTGGAAAGTTAAATTCGATTTACCGACGGAAGAAGCCAGAAAAGCAATTTGGGAAGTACAAATTCCGAGAAAACTACCTTTAAATGATTCTGTTAATTTTGCTGACTTAGCCAAAGAATTTGATGACATTTCTGGTAGAGATATTAAAAATGCTGTTTTTCAAGCAGTAGTCGCTGCTGCTCGAGAAAATAAACCCAAAATTGAGAAAAGTGTAAAACAGATTCACTTTAGAGAAGCAATTACAGAAATTATTGAATCTAATAAAACAGCTTATCAAGAACAAGTTAGTCTTACTCCTGTTGAAAGTGATGTTCCTTTACCGAGTTTACCCGATCGCACAGAAGAAAAAAAAGAATAAACTCGATCGCATTCCTTCCCCAACTAACTCAAAATCCGTCTAGAAGGCAAAGGAATTTGTTTTTTGCTGCTAGAGTAAACCGTTTCTATCCATAACTCCCTAGCTTCATTAATGTTTTCCAATGCCTCTTCTATCGTTTCTCCCTGAGTCATGCAACCGGGTAGATCGGGAATCATAATCGTATATCCTCCCTCATCTTCTGGATAAATTGACATGGGATATTTTAAAGAGAGATAATACTCTAAAGATTGAGGCTTGAGTTGAGAATCAGTTGTCATCTTGCCAGTTTTCTAAATCTAATAATTTAATAGTTGCTTCAACATAAGTACGCTTGACTTTTTTTCCTCCCTTTTTGGGGATAATAATCACATCTCCTTCCTCATTTTCAAAAGCGTGATGACTACCCCGCGATCGCACTTCCTGATAGCCAAATGTTTCGAGGACATAACGAATGTCGTCAAATCGGACTTCAGGAGGACGAGCAAGGAAGGCTTGAATTAATTTACTTAATTTTCCCATTGTCTCATTGTAGCATTATTTAGAGAATCGCATTCCTTGAATTTAAGTGACCTAAACAATCTCCAATATCCCCATCATGCCTAAATCTTCATGGTCGAGAATATGGCAATGATACATGGTTTTTCCGGTAAAATCTGCAAAACGAAGGCGACAGCGAACCCGTTCTCCCGGTTCTAGATTAACAGTATCTTTCCATGCAGAAAAGGGAACGGGAGCACCATTGCGAGAAATCACTTGGAAAGGGTTAACATGAAGGTGAAAGGGATGATCCATAACTCCTGTATTGATTAATTCCCATTCTTCTACGGTATTGAGGGAAACTCGCGTATCGATGCGATCGCGATCGAACATTTGACCGTTAATTAAAAAGACCATTCCCCACCCCGGAGCCATGCCATGATTGAGGGTAAATTGACGTACAGTTTTGGGTTCGGGTAATGTTTCGATCGCCATGAGGCGATCGGGTAAGGGAAGGGGAGTTATTGCGTTTTCATAGGTTAAAGTCGCGAGAATTTGGGGGGTATTGCGATCGCTGCTCCTTCCTCTCCCCCTTCCCATCATTCTCCCTCCCATCATGCCCATTCCTCCCCGATTGTAAGGTAAATTTAAGAGGCGATATTGTCCGGGTTCGCGATCGCCTTTAACTAAAACTTCAACTCTTTCCCCCGGGGTTAACAAAATTTCTCCTAATTCAACGGGTTGGGAAATTGCACCGCCATCGGTTGCAATTAAGTATAAAGGATGATTATCTAAAGCCAGTCGATAAAAACGAGAAGCAGAGGCATTTAAAATCCGCAGTCTTAATAATCCTCCTTTCGCGATCGCTAAATTCGGAGTGATTTGACCGTTAACAGTAATGATATCCCCTTCTCGTCCCAACATTTGGGACATGGGATGATTATTCCAATTGCCATTACTCCCAAAATCTTTTAACACTAAAAATTCTTCTCGTGCTGCCTTAATTTCGGGAATTTCGTCTAAATCTCCCCGCACGATAAACAATCCCGCTAAACCACCAAAAACTTGTTCTGCTACTAAACCATGAATGTGAGGATGATACCAAAATGTTCCCGCAGGATGATTTTTAGGTAAGGTAAATTCATAAGTCAGCGTTTCGTTGGGTGGAATTCGTAGGAAAACATTGTCAGCATTGTTGGCGGGAGAAACGTGCAAGCCGTGATAGTGTAAATTAGTGGGTTGCGAGAGGGAATTTTTCAAGCGAATTCGGACGGTATCTCCCGGTTTAGCTTCTAAGCGAGGGGCGGGAATTTGTCCGTTATAACTCAATAGATTAACCCGGCGATCGCCAAGATTCAACCGACCGAAACGTGCTTCTAGATCGACGGATAAGAGTCCATCTCGACTGCGATAAACTTGCGGAGAAGGAGGATTGTAAGTTTGTGCGATCGCGCATTGGGAAAGCAATGTTCCTATAGCCGTGCTGCCACTCAGAGCGATAAATTTTCTGCGATTAAAGGGTTTCATCTTTTCTTCAAACCTTGTGAGTAAACTTTTATGACTTAACTGAAAAATTGCGCAATCTGAGAGCATTGGTCACGACAGAAACCGAACTAAATGCCATAGCTGCACCCGCGATCGCGGGATTGAGTAACAAACCGAATAAGGGATACAAAATTCCCGCCGCAATGGGAATCCCTAACACATTATAAATGTAGGCAAAAAATAGATTTTGGCGGATATTTTTCATGGTAGCGCGACTGAGTTGAATTGCCGTGACAATACCGTGTAAATCTCCAGAAATTAAGGTAATATCGCTCGCAGAAATTGCCACATCAGTCCCCGTTCCGATCGCGATTCCTACATCTGCGCGTGCCAGTGCGGGAGCATCATTTATCCCATCTCCCACCATCGCGACGGTTTTCCTTTCTGCTTGTAATTCTTGCACTTTATCGGCTTTTTGCTCGGGTCGAACTTCAGCAAAAATCCGTTTAATTCCTGTTTCTCGGGCGATCGCTTCGGCAGTTTTTTGGTTATCTCCCGTCATCATAACCACTTCTAATCCCATTTTTCTCAAGGTGCTAATTACTTCGATGGAAGAGGGTTTTAAAGCATCGGCGATCGCGAACAAACCCTCAACTTTTCCATCCACGGCAATCCATGCCGTTGTTTTTGCTTCAGCTTCCCATTCTCGAGCGCGATCGCTTAAAGTGTCTATCTCAATTCCCAACTGTTGCAACCAGCGTTGCGTCCCAATTCTTACCCATTTTCCTGAAACTTTTCCTTGCACTCCCATCCCCGCGATCGCGTCAAAATCTGTCACGTCTGGGAATATTTTGATTCCTTGTTCTCGAGCGTATTCGGCGATCGCTTGTCCTAATGGGTGTTCGGAATTCTTTTCGACTGCTGCTACCAAGGTTAATAAATCGATCTCATTTCCCTCGGCAATTCCTTGGATGGTAATATAATTAGTAACGCTCGGTTTTCCTTGGGTAATCGTTCCTGTTTTATCTAAAACAATCGCTTGTAATTTATGCGCGATTTCTAAACTTTCTGCATCTTTAATTAAAATCCCATTCTCCGCTCCTTTTCCCGTTCCCACCATAATTGAAGTGGGTGTTGCTAATCCCAAAGCACAAGGACAAGCAATAATTAAAACGCTGACCATTGCTACCAGCGCCAAAGTCAGATTTTGTGTTAAAATAAACCAAATGATAAAGCTAATTAACGCAATCGTCATGACCGTGGGAACAAACCAAGCCGTTACGCGATCGGCAAGTTTTTGAATCGGTGCTTTACTTCCTTGCGCATCTTGGACTAATTTAACAATTTGTGCTAAAACTGTATCTTTACCAATGCGAGAAGCCTGAAATTTAAAACTCCCTGTTTTATTGATTGTCGCCCCAATAACTTCATCTCCGATCCGCTTTTGTACGGGCATTGACTCCCCCGTTATCATGGCTTCATCAACGGTAGAATGCCCGGCAATAATTTCACCATCGACGGGAATTTTTTCTCCCGGACGCACGAGAACAATATCGCCAACTATAACATCGTGAATGGGAATATCGATTTCTTTTTCGCCACGAATTACTCGTGCCGTTTTTGCCTGCAAACCCATTAATTTACGAATGGCTTCCGAAGTTTTTCCCCGAGCGCGATTTTCTAACAATCTCCCGAAGAGAATTAATGTAATAATAACAACGGCAGCCTCATAATAAACATCAGGGGATAAACCGCGATCGCGAAAAAAGCCTGCAAAAAAGGTAGCAAATAAAGAATACAGATAAGCCGATCCCGTCCCCAAAGAAACGAGGGTATTCATATCGGCGGTTTTGTGTTTTAATGATTTCCATGCCCCGCTAAAAAAGTCCTTGCCACACCAAGTCATAACGGGTAAACTAACAACCAGTTGCAGCCAAGGATCGTGCAGCCATGCGGGAATAAAAGGAAGGTGCAATCCCGTCATCATGGGAAGGGAACCAAAAATGAGGAAAAAACTCGCGATCGCGCCGACAATTACCTTTTGAGTTAATTCTTTTTGTCGTCTTTCTCGGGACATTTTTTCGGCATCTGCCGATTCCTCTTCTACTAAAGGTGAGGCGTGATAGCCCGCACTTTCTACTGCTCTTTGAATCGTATCGAGGCTAGTCGCGCGAGGGTTATAAGTGACAGTTGCACGAGAAAGGGCAAAATTCACATTACATTCATTCACCCCAGCAACGCCTTGAATGACTGTTTCAATGCGACTGGCACATCCCGCACAACTCATACCTTGTAATTGTAGATGGGTTTGCATGACTTCCTCCCGAGGAGCGATCGCGATGACTCTAGGATAAAGTCTCCAGTTAAGAGGAGAGTCAAGAGGAAGAACGAGAAAATTTTGGGAATATGAATTACCCCATCGTAAAAGACGGTGGGTTTTCGATAACCCCAGCTTGTTTCTTATTCGTCAACTGTCGTTCCGATCAAACAAGTGCGATCGAAATTTACTCCTTTTAAATTGGCTCCCTCTAATTCCGCACAGAGTAAATTTGCGCCCGCCAAACTCGCTCCCGCCAAATTAGCCCCGCGCAAGTCTACCTCTTCTAAATTAGCCTCGCTCAAATTGGCCCCTTGTAAATCCGCTTGTGCCAAATTTGCTCCTTTTAAATTGGCACTATTACAATTAACGCCGCGCAAATCTGCCCCGCGCAAATCTGCCCCTTGTAAATTCACGCCCGTCAGATTCGCACCACTTAAAAAAGCACCTGCAAGAGCAGCTCGAGCAAACTTTGCCCCCATCAAATTCGTCCCCCGCAAATTACTCCCCCGCAAATCTGCATGACTCAAATCAGCCTGCATCAAATTTGCTCCTAAAAAATTAGCGCGCAGATCCGCTTGGTTCAAATTAGCACCCAATAAATTTGCCCCATCCAAACGTCCGCCTTTCAGCGTTGCCCGAGAAAAATCTGCACCGACTAAATTAGCACCCGCCAAATTAATATTATCGAGCTGACATTCCGAAAAGTTTTCATCTTCCAAATTCATTCCCGATAATTGTTTGTGCTCTCCCGCACGAATTGTTTCAATGTCCATTGGTTATTGGTTATTGGTTGTTGGTTATTGGTTATTGGTTATTGGTTATTGGTTGTTGGTTTTTCCTTAACGGGTGACGGGTGACGGGTGACGGGTGACTGAAAAGACGGGTGACGGGTGACTGGCTCGAGCAGCCAAATCCCTGTAGAAATTTTCGGTTGACTAATTTGTAGGGTCATTCCTTGCTGCATTCCCATGGAGAGCAATGCTAAAGCCTCAACGAGCTTGGGATCGAAGATTGTTCCGGCTTTTTCCTGACAGTTACTTAAAGCGTCCCCGATAGGGTTCTCGCGACCTTCTTCCCGATAGAGGATAAGACAATGCTGAAAATGGGCGACCAGTGCGAGAATCCTTGATTCTAGGGGAATGCTGTCATACGATAATCCTTCCGGTTGTCCCGAACCCTCCCAATTTTCACTCCGATAAGTGACAATTCGAGCGATCGCGTTCAATTGGGGCATGATGCGCAAAACCGAGGCTTTCGGCAAGAGTCCCTGTTTTTGCAGGATTTCTTGTTGGGCCTTCGATCGCGGATCGCTCACTTGCGTTGCACCTTGTAAGGG
>JBFRWJ010000089.1:0-4186 GCA_051439525.1 Spirulina sp.
GTTCGGCGAGGTCTTCAATGGAGTAGATATCGTGGTGAGGAGGCGGCGAAATTAAGCCCACGCCAGGAGTCGAGTGGCGCACTTTCGCAATCCAAGGATAGACTTTCTTGCCGGGGAGTTGTCCCCCTTCTCCCGGTTTTGCTCCCTGCGCCATCTTAATTTGAATTTCTTTGGCTTGGGAGAGGTACAAGCTGGTGACACCAAAGCGACCCGAAGCAACCTGTTTGATGGCACTATTTTTAGAATCGCCGCGATCGTTCGTCCAAGTATAACGTTCCGGGTCTTCGCCCCCTTCTCCCGTGTTGGACTTGCCGCCGATGCGGTTCATGGCGATCGCCAAACTTTCGTGCGCTTCTTTGGAAATGGAACCGTAACTCATGGCTCCGGTTTTAAAGCGCTTGACGATCGCTTCGACGGGTTCCACTTCCTCGAGGGGAATGGGTTGGCGATCTTTAAATTCCAACAGATCCCGCAGGCGGAAATACTGCTTGCCTTGTTCGTTGAGCTTGCTGGAATATTGCTTGAAGAGATCGTAATTGCCTTCTCGTACCGCTCGCTGTAACAGGTGAATGGTTTCGGGAGAGAAAAGGTGCGCTTCTCCATCCTTGCGCCATTGGTAATCGCCGCCGACGTTGAGGGTGGTTTGGGTGGTATCGCGATCGCCAAACCCTTGTTGGTGGCGCAGGATGGCCTCTCGGGCGATCGCCTCTAAATCCGCCCCTTGCAAGCGGGATGCCGTCCAGGTGAAGTATTTATCCACGACAGAGCTATGCAAGCCGATCGCTTCAAAAATCTGCGCCCCGCGATAGCTTTGAATGGTTGAGATGCCGATTTTCGACCCAATTTTGATCGTGCCTTTGGTGACGGCTTTGATGTAGTTTTGGCAGGCTTTTTCGGACTCCACATTCGTTAATGAACCATCGCGAATCATGCCATCGAGGGTTTCAAAAGCGAGATAGGGATAAATCGCACCGCAACCATAGCCGATGAGGACGGCAAAATGATGAACTTCCCGAGGTTCGCCGGACTCTAGCACGATGTCGGCGCGGGTGCGGCTGCCATTGCGAATGAGATGGTGATGCAACCCGGCCACGGCCAACAGTGCGGGGATGGGGGCATTGTTGGCATCCATGCCGCGATCGCTGAGAATGAGGATGTTTGCGCCCGAGGCGATCGCGGTATCGGCCTTGGCACAGATCTCCTCGATCGCTCCTTCTAAACCCGTTACCCCTGTTGCGGGATCGAAGAGAGTGGGAAGCGTTATCGCACGAAAATCTCCCGAGACCTCTTTCAGTTTGGCAAAACCCTCTTGGCTCAAAATGGGCGTTTCTAAGCGAATTAAATGGCAGCTTTCCGGAGTCGGTTCGAGGAGGTTGCGTTCCGAGCCGATGGTGGTAACGGGAGAGGTAATAATCGCCTCGCGAATGGAGTCGATGGGAGGATTGGTGACTTGGGCGAAAAGCTGTTGAAAGTAATCGTAAAGCAGTTTGGGACGATCGGACAACACCGAGAGGGGCGTATCGGCTCCCATTGCGCCAATGGCTTCTACCCCATTTTGCGCCATCGGAGTCAGCAGCAAGCGCAACTCTTCAAAGGTATAACCAAAGGCTTTTTGGCGTTGGACCAGCGAGATTTCATCCTCCGTTGCCTGTTGCCCGCCTTGCACTGAGCTTGCCGAAGTGTTGCCTGTTGCCGGCAAGTTTTCTAATTTCACCAAATAGCGATCGAGCCATTCCCGATAGGGGTGTTCGTTGATAATCTCATTTTTGAGTTCTTCATCGGCAACAATGCGTCCTTTTGCCATATCGACTAAGAACATCCGCCCCGGTTCCAAGCGGCCTTTTTTGACGATGCGATCGGGTTCGATGGGCAAGACTCCCGCTTCCGATGCCATAATCACCAAGTCATCCTTGGTGACGTAGTAGCGCGAGGGGCGCAAACCGTTGCGATCTAAGATTGCCCCGATACTCGTGCCGTCGGTAAAGGCGATCGACGCGGGACCGTCCCAAGGCTCCATCAAACAAGAATGATACTCGTAAAATGCCTTTTTCGCCTCGCTCATGGACTCGTGTGCCGTCCACGGTTCCGGGATCATCATCATCACCGCATGGGGCAGCGATCGCCCGGCCAAGGTCATCAATTCGAGGGTATTGTCAAAGATTCCCGAATCACTGCTGTTGATATTAATAATGGGCTGAATGCGATCTAAATCGCCCCCAAACAGTTCCGAAGCAAACATGGATTGGCGGGCGTGCATCCAGTTGATATTGCCTCGGAGGGTGTTAATTTCCCCATTGTGGGCAACGTAGCGATAAGGGTGCGATCGCTCCCAACTGGGGAAGGTGTTGGTACTGAAGCGAGAGTGTACCAACCCCAACGCGCTTTCTAAGTCGGGATCTTTGAGATCGAGGAAATACTCTCCCACTTGTAGGGGGGTGAGCATTCCCTTATAAACGAGGGTGCGGCAGGAAATGCTGCTCGGATACCAATATTCATCAATTCCCGTCGATCGGATTTCATTGTGAGCGCGCTTGCGAATCACGTAAAGTTTGCGATCGAAGCTCGGTTCGTCGGCGACATTCTCGCCCCGTTGAATGAAAACCTGTTCCATAAACGGTTCGCTGGCTTTTGCCGTCGCCCCCAAGTCCGAATTATCGATCGGCACATTCCGCCATCCCAACACTTTCTGCCCTTCTTCTGCCACCACTCGCTCAAAAATTTCTCTGCCGCGTTTCCTTGCTTCGGGATTGGGGGAGGAAAAGATATTGCCCACTCCATAAAATCCCGCCTCCGGTAGGGTAATGCCCTCGGCGGCGGCGACTTTTTGCATAAACTTATGGGGGAGTTGGATTAAAATTCCCGCACCATCCCCCGTGTTGGGTTCGGCTCCCACCGCCCCTCGGTGTTCGAGATTGACGAGAATCATTAAGGCTTGCTCCACGATCGCGTGCGATCGCTTGCCCTTTTGCTGGACGACAAAGCCAACGCCACAGGCATCATGCTCGAACTGCGGATCGTACAAACCCTGTTTTTTGGGGAATTGATGGGGGGTAAACTTCTCTCTTTTCATAGCTCAATAAATTAGAACGAACAAGGGGAAATTAACGCCCGCTTCTCGGGCGCAAAGACGCAACTTTCGTCAATCTTTTATACTGAGAAAAATTTTCTCTCTAAAAATGGCTCTGGCGGTCATTCTTAAGAAAATCATCAGATATCGATCGCCCGTTCTGAAATATTTCTTAAAATCTTTTGTAAATATGAAGAAAGTTTAATGCAATCGCCTTGAATTTGTAGCAAATCCAACCGTTTTCAAGATTTTTGCAAACTTAAGAATTTCTTCTTTGACTTCTCTGCAATTTTGTTGTTACAACGAAAAATGCGAGTTTTAGGAAAGGAAGCCACAATAAATTGAGAGCATTGGCTCAATCTAATATAAATTAATGTAACGAAACCAGACAATATGTATAGTCACGCAACATTTCGCGATCGCCCTTGTCGATGAGTAAAAATTCCTAGGATAATGAGGAACGGGTCTAGATAAGTTATGTCACAAAGGAGTTGATTATGACAGCTACACTTTCTCCCGAAAAAGTTTATGCCGATCTCGAAGGCTTGGAAGATGCGGATTGCTTGCAAGCCTCCTCTTGTCGCCAGCAAGCCTACGAGATTTTAACTGATACCGAGGTCAGCCTCAGTTGGAAACTGGCTATTTGCCATCGCCTCTACCGAGGCAATCAACTCTTGACTTTGCGCGCTGTGGATCCCGACGAAAGCTATTAATTTCGGCGATTCACCTCAACGTGAACCTTCCCTCCCTAGCAAGCTGAGCGAGGGGCTTCATAAGCAGCCCAGAACCGGACTCTTACAGGCGCATTCACATCGCCGCTACTGACTCCATTGAGAGAGAATTCCAATTTTGCCGCTACTTTTCTCAATACGATTCTTCGGTTTCTACGAACTCTATCCCATACTATTCACACAATTGCTTGATGCGGTCTTTGAGTTTAGCGGTGGGAATCTGTACGAACTTTTGATTGTTTTTCGCACCGCTATTCCAGCCAAATACGATGCAACCGATGCCATTCTTCAAGCAATGATTGACCACGATTCTCGCTGCTTTATTGACCGCATCCCTCATTTGCGGTGCGACCCCGGCATCCCCCCCTACCCCCCATCCCCCCTTCTT
>JBFRWJ010000090.1:0-11581 GCA_051439525.1 Spirulina sp.
CCAGTTAATCAGTCACCAGTCACCAGTCACCAGGCAGTGCTTAAGCCGGAACCTGAGTCCGGCTTTAAGAAGCACTGCCCCGAAGGGTCACCAGTTAATCAGTCATCAGTTGTCCAACCAATAACCAATAACCAACAACCAATAACCAATAACCAACAACCAATAACCAATAACCAACAACCAATAACCAATAACCAACTTTACTTTGAAGTTGAAGATACGGGCTGTGGGATTGCTGCTGAAGAGATTGAAAAAGTTTTTGAAGCCTTCGGGCAAACCACAAGTGGGGTGAGAACCGCTCAAGGGACGGGGTTGGGACTGCCGATCAGCCAACAATTCGTGTGTTTGATGGGGGGAGACTTGCATTTGGAAAGCGAAGTGGGACGCGGTTCAAAATTCTTCTTTGAGATTCCCATCGTCATTTCTGAAGAAAACATGACCGAGTCCGAGATCGCCAACCGAAAACCGATTCGTGCTATCCCTCCCCCCGATTTTCCCGAAGACACCTATCGCATTCTGGTGGTTGAGGATCGAGAATACAATGGCTTACTCTTGTTTAACCTGCTGACCTTTTTAGGATTTGAGGTAGAAATCGCAGAAAATGGCGTAGAGGCGATCGCTCTTTGGCAATCGTGGCATCCTCATTTGATCTGGATGGATATTCAAATGCCCGTAATGGATGGTTACGAAGCCACTCGGCAAATTCGCGAACAAGAGGAGGAACGAGAGAAGAGCAGAGAAAGTGACTCCCCCCCCATTACCCATTACCCATTACCCATTACCGAACATAGAGTTCCCATTATTGCCCTGACTGCCAGTGCTTTTGTTGAAGATCGGCAAAAAGCGTTAGCTGCTGGATGCGACGATTTTTTGAGCAAACCTTTTCAAGAGGTCGAATTGCTTGCCAAAATGGAGGAACACCTCGGGTTAAAATATTTTTATGAAGAGAAAAACAGCTCACAAAATGATTCAGATCCATTCGACTCCGCGTCATTGCTCGGAGACTCCCGAGAGTTAGGTGACGATCGCCCCCTCAAACCTTCTGCACTGCAAGTCATGCCGGAACATTGGCGCCAACAACTTTACGAAGCCTCGCTTCAATGCAGCGATCGCCTGATTCAGGAAGCGATCGCCGAAATTCCCGAGGAGTATTCTAACTTAGAGATTGCCCTCTCCCATCTTATTGAAGACTTTCGTTTTGATGTGGTTATGGAGCTCGCCAAACAGTCAATCGAATAGTGAACAACCAACAATGAACAATGAACAATGAACAATGAACAACCCACAAATAACAAATAACAAATAACAAATAACAAATAACAAATAACAAATAACAAATAACAAATAACAAATAACAACGATGCCCAATAGTCCTCCCCATGCCGATATTCTGATTGTAGACGATACCCCCGAAAACCTCCGCCTGCTTTCTGTCATGCTCGCCCAAGAAGGCTATAAAGTGCGCCAGGCGATTAATGGCACTATTGCACTTAATGCGGTGCGCCGACTCCCTCCA
Organism: Spirulina sp.; assembly: GCA_051439525.1. Taxonomy (GTDB): domain Bacteria; phylum Cyanobacteriota; class Cyanobacteriia; order Cyanobacteriales; family Spirulinaceae; genus CCY15215. The sequence goes on from JBFRWJ010000090.1 coordinate 1,517, forward strand.
GATTTGATTTTACTCGACATTATGATGCCCGAAATCGATGGGTATGAAGTGTGTCAAGCCCTAAAGGGCGATCCGAACACTAAGCACATTCCCGTTATTTTTTTGAGCGCCCTCGATGATATTGTCGATAAAGTTAAGGCATTTACCGTGGGAGGGATTGACTTTATCAATAAACCTTTCCAAGTTCAAGAAGTTTTAATCCGGGTCAAAAGTCAACTGGAGTTAAAAATCGCCAAGCAAGAAATTTTACAATTGAATGCCGAGTTAGAGCAACGGGTGAAAGAGCGCACGCAAGAGCTAGAACTTGCCAATGCTCAACTCAAAAAGATGGCCATGCAAGATGCCCTGACCCAATTGCCCAACCGGGTGTTTTTCCTACAGGAACTCGATCGCTTACTGTATGAATTACATGCAGGGAAAGGACAGCCATTCGTCCTATTATTTCTCGATTGCGATCGCTTTAAAATGATTAATGATTCCCTCGGCCATCTCATCGGAGACGAGGTGCTCATTTCTTTGGCTCGTCACTTGGAGGCGTTTCTCAAACCCAACGATACCTTAGCTCGCCTCGGAGGGGATGAATTTGCCATTCTGGCAACGGAAATACAAGCAATGGACGATGCCGTTGACAGGGCTAAGCTGATCTTAAATTCCTTTGCCCAGCCGTTTAAAATACAAGGACGAGAGGTTTTTCTCAGTGCCAGTCTGGGCGTAGCTAAGGCAACCTCCGATTATACTCAGCCCGAATATTTGCTGCGAGATGCCGATAGTGCCATGTATCGGGCGAAAGCCTTAGGAAAATCTCGCTATCATATTTTCGACCCGTCTCTACACGAGGCAGCAGTCTCCTTTTTTCAAGTGGAAACCGACCTCCGTCGGGCGATCGCGAGGGACGAATTCGTGGTCCACTATCAACCGATTGTCGAGCTCTCATCGGGTAAAATATCGGGATTCGAGGCCCTTTTGCGCTGGCAACACCCCACTCGCGGTTTACTGTCCCCCATTCATTTTATTTCTATTGCTGAAGAAACGGGATTGATTGCTTCAATTGGCGCTTGTGCTCTCAGTCAAGCCTGTCGACAACTGCGACAGTGGCAAGAGCAAGGTTTAGTCGCCTCCCATCTGTCTGTCAATGTCAATCTTTCCGTCCGACAATTTGCCAGCCCCGATCTCCTCGACCAGATCGATCGCGCGATCGCCGAGACCCCTCTCGATGCGGGTTGCCTCAAGTTAGAAATTACCGAAAGTGTTATTATGGACAATCAACCAGCCCTCACTTTACTCAAACAATTACGCGATCGCAGTCTCCAAATCTGTTTGGATGACTTTGGGACGGGATATTCTTCTTTAAGTTATCTCCATCGCTTTCCCATTAATGCTCTCAAAATTGATAAATCTTTTATTAGCAATTGGAACGATTCGGATGCCTCTCTCGGACTCGTTCCTGTTATTATCAATATTGCTCGCACAATGGGACTCGAGACGGTGGCGGAAGGCATTGAAACTCGAGAACAATTCGAGAAACTGAAAAATCTCGATTGCAACTTCGGACAGGGTTATTTCTTTGCTCGTCCTCTTAATGAAATCCAAGCCACGGAGTTACTTAAATCATCTCCCCAATGGGCTTGAAATTCCCAGCCACTCTCGAGGGTCGATTATTGATAATCGAGGGTTGAGAATCGAGCATTGATAATTGATAATTGCTAATTGCTAATTGAAATGACCGATCCCGACCAAGCCGATATTTTAATTGTCGATGATACTCCCGACAATATTCGCTTGCTTTCTACCATGCTCTCCAAGCGCGGCTATCGCGTGCGTCCGGCTATTAATGGAAAAATGGCACTGCTAGCCGCTAAAGCCGTACCGCCCGACTTGATTTTACTAGATATTAATATGCCAGCAATGAATGGTTATGAAGTTTGCAAAAAATTAAAAGATAACGAAAAAACTCAAGAAATTCCCATTATTTTTTTAAGTGCTTTAGATAACGTTGAGGATAAAGTTAAGGCTTTTGAGGTAGGCGGAATTGATTATATTACCAAACCTTTTCAATTTGCAGAAGTTCTTGTTCGCATTCAAAATCAATTGATGATTCGCAAGTTGCAAAAAACATTGCAAAAGCAAAACGATCGCTTAAAACAAGTGATGACGCAATTGGTACAAAATGAAAAAATGGCAGGTTTAGGTCAATTGGTTGCGGGAATTGCTCATGAGATCAACAATCCAATCAATTTTATTTATGGAAATCTTAATCCCACCAGTGCCTATGTTCAAGATCTCTTCCATCTGATCGATCTCTATCAACAGGAATATCCTCAACCGAAAGCCAAGATTCAAGAAAACATCGATGAGATTGACTTGGATTTTTTAAGAGCCGATTTGCCCAACTCGATCGCATCAATGCAAACCGGAGCCGAGCGAATTCGTACCATTATTATCAACTTGCGTAATTTTGCTCGCCTTGATGAAGCCGAAATCAAAAAAGTTAATCTTCATGAAGGTCTCGATAGTACTCTCTCAATTTTACAACATCGTTTGAAATCTCGCGACGATCGCCCGGAAATTTTAGTGGAGCGAAATTATGGCGATATTCCCCAGATAGCTTGCTACCCCGGACAGTTAAATCAAGTCTTTTTTCATATTTTAAACAATGCGATCGATGCCTTTGACGAATGGGACATTGAAAAACCGCAAATTACCATGATCACGGATATCATCGAGGGCGATCGCCTGCGAGTTCGCCTGAGCGATAATGGTAAGGGTATTGCTGAAGACCTGCAAAACCGCCTTTTTGACCCGTTTTTTACCACTAAATCCGTTGGCAAGGGGGTGGGTTTGGGATTAGCCATTAGTTATCAAATTATTGTCGAGAAACACGACGGTCAAATCTATTGCGAGTCTTCTCCGGAAAAAGGAGCGACCTTCACCCTCGAGCTGCCTATTGCTTCAGCATTGGAAGCAGAAGCGAGTTGATTAATAATTCAATATGCTGTATAATGAGAGAAAGTCAAGGAGCTGGCAAGGCATGAATTTAAACAAAATCGATCTCACTAAATTAGTTGCTATCGGTCACGATAATGAGAAATTGGCACTCCTCATCGATCGCGGCGAGGAGATGGAATATGTAGAAGTCCGAGCCCCCAAAGCTGCCTATGATGGACTCCAACAAGTCGCAGCCATTGCCAATGATGAAATTCCTGTCATGGAAGAAAATGCCGCCTTGCTGATTCATCCCACCCGTTCTCATTGTACCGCCGCGATCGGCTACGATCCCCGGCAAGAGTTATTACAAGTGGAATTTGTCAACGGTGCGGTTTATCAGTACGAAGAGGTCGATCCGGACACTTGGGAAGACTTTTGCGAGACGGAATCTCCCGGACGATTCTATAACTCAGAAATAAAAGGACATTATCACTCCCAACGCATCGCGTGAGTTACTCGTTACTTTTTAAACCAGTGCAGGAATAGCGATACAAATTTGACAGCCCGAGCCGGGTTGAGAAGAGAGGGAAAAATTCCCCCCCAAGGCCTCGACCCGTTCCCGCATTCCTTGCAAGCCAAAGCCCGTGGTATTTTCTCGGGGTTCAAATCCTTTGCCATTGTCCGTAATTTCCAAATCGATCCCCGTAGAACTCCCGGCGATCGCCAGTTCCACGCGATCGGCTTGGCTGTGTTTGGCGATATTCGTGAGGGCTTCTTGGACGACGCGATAGAGGACGGTTTGAATTTCGGGATTGAGTGACTCTTGCAGGCGAACTTTAGATATAACTTTAATTTGAGTGGTTTGTTGGAATTCTTGCAGTAATTTTTTTAACGCCAAATTCAGCGATCGCCCGGGCAAGGGAGGATTTCTCAAACTGGCCACGGACTGGCGCACGTCTTTAAGGGCTTCTTTACCCAAGCGTTGCGCTTCTTGGAGGTGATAGCGGGATTTCTCCGGATTTTGGGCAAAATAGAGGCTGGCGTTTTCCAGTTGGATGCTTTGGGCGGTGAGGGAATGACCGACAGAATCGTGCATTTCCCGGGCGATGCGGGTTCTCTCTTGCAATGTGGCTTGATTTTCAATCAGCAAGGCGTATCGGCGGAGGCGATGGTGTGCCTCGGTTAACGCTTGGCGGCTTTGACGTTCCGAAAGGAGCGCCCCCACCAATAACAAAACAAAGGCCAAAACCAATCCAAACAGTAAGGCAGAATTAATGGCAAACCCAAAAGCAACTCGCAACCATTCCGAGGCAATTTCTCCCGGTCTCCCGGCATTATAGCGCTGTACCACCCGATAAATTCTCAACATGAGGCGCAGGATAAAGAACCCATAAGCACAAAAAGCAACCGTTAAGCGTCCGGGCCAGGGAAAGAAAATACAGGCGCGAATGACGACAATTAACAAGAGGGCAAAAAAGAGAGATTCTCGACGACCGCCGAGAAACACCGCCAACCAACACAACCCGAACCCCAAAGCCGTATGGAGCACTTGCTGCCATCTCGAGCCCGCAGGCAAGCGCAAGCCGAGTAGCCCCAATAAACCAATACAGCCGATCGCGCCGATGGGGAAAGGACGCGATCGCCAACGAGGCGGGGGTAAGGGAAAGCGATGAGGAGGAGGCAAACCTTGAGGAGAGAGAGTTGCAATCAGAGCAACGCCCAAAAGCAACCATTCAAGATAAAGTAGGAGACGGAAAGAGCGATCGCTCCAAAGTTCATTGTTCAAGGTTGGGAAGAGAGGAAAGAGTTATTGCCGCGCCAAAGGCAATTTTAATTTCATCATAGCGCCCTTGTTCCCCAAGGCTCGTTGTTGCGCTTTAGCGCTCTGAAGTCCATCCAGTAAAATAAAAAACTATCTGCAAATGAGCGATCGCCATGACCCAAACAATAAGGTTTCAAGCCTCCCGCTTTAGCCGGAGGTCATTGTTCATTGTTCATTGTTCATTGAAATGACCCCCCAACCCGACTCCCCAGAATCCACCGAAACCCGAAACGGCACGAGCGAACAAGCACCGCTTCCCCGACCGACTCCCCAACAAATGGCCGTGGTATCCCGCATCCTGCCCATTCCCCCAAATCCCGAAGATTGGGAAGAGCGATCGCCAACTTGGAGCAGCGCGATCGTGCTGGTTGCCATTGGGGTGATGGGACTGGGTTGGTTTTTCAACTTGTCCTTCATTCTCTTCGCCGGTGCCCTGACCACCCTCCTCGTTTCCCTGCGGATTATTTTCCCCGCGATCCGGCGTTGGCTGCTGAAATTCCTCACCCCCTCCGAACGAGCAATTGTACTGGGAACCTTGGGAACGATCGCCGCGATCGTGGGATTTGCTCGCTTTTTCGGGGTGTTTCGATTGATTCGCGCTTGGTTGCAAGCCAATAAATGGGATGAGTTTGGCTCTTGGGCGGATTGGTTTGGCGCTTTCGGACAAATTGCGATCGCCATTCTCGCAGTTTATGTCGCTTGGCAGCAATACGTCATTTCCAAAGATTTAACCATGCGCCAAAACGCCATCACCCAACAGCAAACCATCGATGCGTATTTTCAAGGCATTTCCGATCTCGCCTTAAGCGATGAGGGATTGCTCGAAGATTGGCCGCAAGAGAGATCCTTTGCCGAAGGGCGCACCGCCGCGATTTTAAGTAGCGTGGATGGGGCGGGAAAAGCCAAAATTCTCCGCTTTCTCTCCCAATCTAAACTCTTAACCCCTTTGCGGCGAGATGGATTGCTCGGACGCGCCATTCTCGACGGTGCTGGGGGCTATGCCGAAGATCGCCAAAATGGGTTGCGGGTGATCGATCTCGGGGTGATGCTCGCCCGTGCCGACCTCTCAAAAACCGATTTACGCTGGACGGATTTAAGCGAGGCTTATCTCATCGGCGCCAATTTCAGTCATTGCGATCTCGTTAAAGCTAATTTAGCCCGGACGGTTTTATACAAAGCCAATTTACGGGGAGCGGATCTCAAAGGGACGCGGTTCTTTTACGGTAATGTCAAACTAGCCAGTCCTCGCAGCCTCACCGCCCCTCCCAATTACGAAACCGGAGCCCATACCGGAGCCGTCATCGAACAAGCCGATTTTACCGGAGTTCAGCGCCTGAGTGAAGAACAGCGCTATTATCTCTGCTCTTGGGGCGACCAACAAACCCGCAATACCATTCCGGGAGGCTGTGCGGGGATCGACCCGAAAATCAAACGTTAACAATAATTGTTCATTGATAATTGTTCATTGTTCATTGATAATTGTTCATTGTTCATTGAAAACGTTGTGAGTCCTAAATATACCTTTGTTATTCCGATTTATAACGAAGAAAGTAATATTCCCGAACTTTCCAAGCGCTTGCAGGGGGTGGCGGAGCATTTGGATGGAACGGCAGAATTTATTTTAATTAATGATGGCAGTCGCGATCGCTCTTTAATGCTCATGCGAGAATTAAATGAGAAAGATCCCCGTTTTTGTTATTTAAGTTTGGCAAGAAATTTTGGTCATCAGATTGCCGTGACGGCGGGATTGAATTTCGTGCGGGGAGAGGCGATTATTATTATGGATGCCGATTTGCAAGATCCCCCGGAATTGGTCATTGCCATGGCCGAACAATGGCGATCGGGGTATCAAGTGGTGTACGCGCAACGCAGCAAGCGCCATCGGGAAAATTGGCTCAAACGCTTATACGCCTATTGGTTTTATCGCCTGCTCAAACGCCTTGCAGATGTTGATATTCCCACGGATACGGGGGATTTTTGTTTGATGGATCGACAGGTTGTAGACGTTTTAAATGCCATGCCCGAGCGCAATCGCTATTTGCGTGGACTGCGATCGTGGGTGGGATTTCGACAAACTGCCATTAAATTTGAACGGGATTCGCGTTTTTCGGGGGAGCGAAAATATACCTTTCGCAAGTCATTTTCTTTGGCCTTGAATGGCATTATTTCCTTTTCTCGCATTCCTTTACGAGTTTCTACTTATATGGGCTTATTTGCCGCCGCGATCGCGTTAATTATGGCCTTTATGGTTCTCTATTGGCGCATCGTCCAACCCACGGCACCGTTAACGGGTTTTGCCACCATTCATATTGCCGTTTTCTTTCTCGGTGCGGTACAACTCGTCAGTATTGGTATCTTGGGAGAATATATCGGACGAATTTATGAAGAGGTTAAAGGTAGACCGCTATACATATTAGGAGAAGTCCGAGGATTTGAAGAAAATTCGCAATCAGTTGATAAGCGCGCAATTTAAGTCAAAGTTCCTCAATAAATTCGGAATAATAGCGGATGCTATCGTCGATTTGGCGGATATGTATGCCTCTCTTGGGGTTTCCACTTAGTTCCATTGCTTAAAAAAAAGAGATTCATGGCCGATCTTCCCATTTTTCTTTTCTTTTACTATAGTAACTAAGTTAACAATCTTTTAAGTTATGCGCTCTCACTTCCTCTCCAGACTTTCACGCTATATTCCCTACAGTCTTGGTGTTTTAACTCTGGGGATCGCGATCGCAGAGGCTCGTCCCAGCCATGCGTTCTCATTTCTCTTTAATAGCTTCGACACGCCCCGAGTCGCGCACCAAATCGGTTATAACGGTACGGGAGGACATTATAACATAGATATCGGCATCAACTCCAGCAGTCTCTTTGCCCAAGAAGCAATGGTAGCCACTCAGAATGTAGTGAACACTTGGAACGCTCTCGTGCCGACAACGGGAAATCTCAATTTTACAGAGATTGCCAATAATCAAATTGATTTTGAATCGGTACTCTTACACGAGTTAGGTCACTCTTTAGGCTTAGGTCATCCGAATCTTGCCTCGGAATCGGGCGTGGGGGGGAACAAGCGCAACTATACAAAAGCGAGTAAGGGAGCGAACGGGAGTTTCGATCTCAACGCGGGAGCTGATGGTATCATTGGCTCGGCAGATGATTTGCGAGGGGACGATGAAAATAAGAACTTTTTTCGTATCGCCGATAATGACCCCTTTAATACCAATTTAGGTGTTGTAGATTCGACCACCTATAGCCGGGATATTTCTCAACTTCCCCTCGGAGATAATTATTCTGCTAATAGCGATCGCAAGGTAGGTGCGGCTCTCGGTTACAGCAATACGGAATCGGTCATGCAGCAAGGTGCATTTTTTGGGGAAACTCAGCGCAGTTTGGGTGCCGATGATGTGGCTGGTATTCGCTATACTATGGCAGGAGTGGATGAAATTGCCGGAACCGATGACGACTACACTTTTGCTCTCAATTTTGTGGGGTTGACTGATGCTGCCGATATTCTCATCGGGTTCGATAATACCGAAACCAGTTTTGCTGAATCCGACAGTAGGGGAAGGAGTATCGGGACGAATAATGACACGGGAAACCAACACGTTGCCATTACCAGCAGCAAGATTTTCTTTAATAGCAATTATAATTGGTTTTTTCCTGAAGAACAACCGCAGGACATTCCCGAACCCGCTTCTTTATTCGGACTGCTTGCGGTGAGTGCGGGTGGCTTTTTATTGAAGCGCAAACAAGCTTAAATTGGCTGGGTGCATCTCATTTTTATCAAAACATTAAAATTTTATGGTCTTAGAGCTGATGTATAAAGAAAATATAAAGGGAGAGGAAACCCAATCAATCTAGAATTAAACTAGCTTAAGTTTAGTCTAACTTATCCCATATAGCCTAGAAAAGGCATTTGGCAAAGACATTAGTTCAACTCCTATGGCACGCAAACCTTCTAAATCCAACCTTCCCTCCAAAATTTGTCCGGTTTGCGGTCGTCCTTTCAGTTGGCGCAAAAAGTGGGTGGATTGTTGGGACGAGGTGAAATATTGCTCGGAGCGCTGTCGCCGTCGTCGCTCGCAAGCCGATCGCTGAGATGAGCCGAAATCTTCGATCGCGAAATCCCTTCATAATAGCGATCGCCGGGAGCTTGACCCCCAGCGATCGCTATTATTTTGTTGCTCCGGCAGTTTCAAGAGAAGGCAGATGAGAGCAGGAGAGATTTGGCGAGTAACAGAAATTTCCCTCTCAGATGAGAAGTTGGGGGTGAATGAGCTGATACCCTAACGCTTTAAGCTTTTGATTGCTGACTCGCACGCTCTTGCGCCCCTGACTCAGTTGGGAGGAGTCCCAATGCACTGATGGCAGATCGTACTGGGAACAAACGCGCTCGACCTGTTCTTTAATGGTAAGTTGGCTATCATCCACGAGGTTGTAGATTCCTGCCAGTTCGTTTAGCCTGCTGTTGCAAGAGTTCTTGCAGTCCGGCCAGATCTAGTTCGGGAATGTCTTGGCCAAAAGGACTGTTTCTATCAATGGAGTTGGACATGGGAAGGATAGGGAGTGGCTTAACATTTGAAGAGAGTTGGACTCTCGCTAGTCGTCTCTTCTTAACGCGATATTGAATGGATTTTGGAGGGTTTTTAGTGCAACCCTCCCGTGAAAAATTGCCTTACGCCCGAGGGGTTTCGGCTAGAATCGGCGATCGCTTGGGTTGAACCCGCACGCGACCGTCATTGTCCATATCCATCACTGCCGTGTCTCCTTCTTGAATCCGACCGGCGAGAATCGCTTCGGCCAGATTGTCTTCTAAGTGTCGGGAAATTGCCCGTCGGAGGGGACGCGCGCCATAACTGGGATCGTAACCTTCGGCGACTAAATACGCTTTGAAGGCTTCCGTGACTTCGAGTTGGATATTTTGCTCCTTCAAACGGAGATCGACCTCTTGCAACATGATTTCTGCAATTTGTTTCACCTCATCGCGAGTGAGGGGACGGAAGACGATAATGTCATCCAAGCGGTTGAGGAATTCAGGACGGAAAGACTGCTTGAGGGCTTCATTGACCTGCGATCGGGTGCGGTTGTATCGAGCTGTTATGGCATCGGCATCGGCAACTTCAAAGCCCAAACCGCTACCCTGCTTCTCGATCGCTCTCGACCCAATATTGGAGGTCATGACGAACAATGCGTTTTTGCAGTCCACGACGCGCCCTTGGGAATCCGTCAAACGACCGTCCTCCAACAATTGCAGCAGCAAATTGAAGACATCGGGATGAGCTTTCTCGATCTCGTCGAAGAGAACGACGGTGTAGGGGTTGCGG
>JBFRWJ010000091.1:0-12686 GCA_051439525.1 Spirulina sp.
AGAGACAGGGGCAATATAATTCGCCAAACCTTCCGACAGGCAGGAATGTTAATTCGCGATCGCCTCGATCGCCCCAGTCGTGTAGAACTCGCCATTCAACACTTACAAGAACGTCTCGATCGCGGCGAGCTAGAATTTCGCGTGAAATCGGAAACCAGCGATCGCGCCCTCAAGCGCATTAATTTAGCCGTGAAATGTTTGATTTATACCTGTTTGTCGGGGTTTTCCCTGATATCGGGAACGCTGTTGGTAATCGGCGGAATTGCCAATTGGGCGATTGTTATCTTCTGTTTCTCGGCATTTTGGTTTTTGGTGCTTTTGCGCTCTCTGATGCAATTGGCGGTACGGGAACGATTGGATAAGTTTGTGGAAAAATAACTAGGCGATCGGGATTTACCCGATTTGAAGAAAATTAACCACAGAGGCACAGAGGAACACAGAGATTTGCATTTCCCCAAGGGTTCAAAGTTTATCGCGATCGTGGGGCAGATCGAAATCAATTTCCGGTCCCTTGGGAACGATTCCGCTTGGATTAATATGGGGATGACTCCGATAATAATGCTGCTTAATATGGTGCAGATTGCAGGTTTCCTTTACCCCCGGTTGTTGATACAAATCTCGCAAATAACCCCAAAGATTGGGATAATCCCAAAGATGACGAATATTGCATTTAAAATGAACGTAATACACCGGATCGAAACGGAATAAAGTGGTGAACATGCACCAGTCTGCTTCGGTAATGCGATCGCCGCATAAATAGCGCTGTTTTTCCAGCAAGGTATCCCAGTACCCTAACGCCTCAAAAAGTTCCGCCACGGCTTCATTATAAGCCTCCTGAGAACGGGCAAAACCGGAGCGATAAACCCCATTATTAATCGGTTGATAAATCGCATCCATCGTTTTATCAATTTCCTCCTCTAACTCCTTGGGACAAAAATCGACATCGGCATTGCCTAATTCATTAAACTCGCGATCGAACATGCGAATAATTTCGCGAGATTCATTATTGACAATGGTGTTTTTCTGCTTGTCCCAAAGAACCGGAACCGTCACGCGACCCGTATATTGAGAATCGGCTTTCGCGTAAATTTCTCGCAGATAGTTGGCTCCATTCACGCGATCGCGAATCGCCCCCGGATTGTCTGAAAAAAACCAACCGTCATCGCCCATCAACGAATCCACCACGGATAAACCGATGATGTCTTCTAACCCTTTTAACTTGCGTAAAATCAGCGTGCGGTGCGCCCAAGGACAAGCATAAGAAACATAGAGATGATAGCGATCGCGTTCTGGGGCAAAGTCCGTCGAGCCATCCGCCGCAATCCAATGGCGAAACGTGGTGGGATTGCGCATAAATCGCCCTTGATTATCTTTTTGGTATTCCTTCGTTTGCCATTGACCGTCGATCATCATTCCCGTTGCCATGTTTTCCTCCTGAGATCGGGATTCTCGAACGAGCAAGACGAGCTGAATGTTTTAGCCGCCGCTTCGTTCGTGCAATTCAATTTCATCTTGTTTCAGTAAGATATCGTACTTTTGAAAAACATTCTGGCCGAGTAGTCCCATTCCTTCTAAACTCCTTTCATCAGAGCGGGGGCTAAAAGTCACGATAACATCCTCGATCTGTAAATCTCCGACTTTCAGAGAGTTTAAGCGACTGACATAGGACTTGACCCTTCTGCCATCCGCGACAGTCACGTCAACAGTATCGAGGATTGGGAGATTGAGCCTAGCCGCCATGCTCGGTAGGATCATGGTTGTTGTTGCGCCCGTGTCAAAGAGCATTTGAAAGGTTTCCCTACCGTTAAAAGTCACGTCAACCACGGGAGTCCCTCCCCGCACCTCTTTAATCGGAACGCGAAAAACTCGACCCCTTGAAACGGGGATCGGGGCGGATGGTGGGGCGACGGGGGCAGGAGCAGGGGAAGTCGGTAAACTGCCGCCGCCGCGACAATCCCACTCTGGATTATAGACACCGCGAGCGGCCAAGTTTTGCAGGCGACTTTGATAAGTGGTTAAGCGAGCGGCGTGTTCTGGGGCGATTCGTTCGATCTCTTGTAGGGTTTGCAACGCACCTTGCCAATCTTGGGCGCAAATGGCGCTCTGAAGTGCCTCATTCAAAGACTGAGAGCGACTCGAGGCGGAAAAAGCGAGATTTAAACCGGCGGCCAAGAAGGCGATCGCGACAAATCGGAGTTTCATTTTTTTTTCCCAATCATAATCGACATCACAATTCTGAACGTCTTCGACAGCAGGCGATCGTGGCGGAAACAGAGACAACTGAGTCGAGTTCGTGTCTTATCCAAATTATAACAATATTATTCTTTTCCCAATTTAGATATGAGGACGGTTCTGTCAGCGCCCTATTCCCAATGAAGAGGGAAGCCGCTATCCTAAATCTTTGATTCGATCGCGATCGTTCACTCTATGTCCATGTACCTGTATACTTTGTATGCAGGTCTGTCGTCGTGCATTGTTACGAATTGTTTCAAGCGCTTGATGGACGAACGATCGAGGCGATCGGCTGATGGAAGGGGCAATATGAGTAACCGTCCGGAAGCGATCGCGCCCGTTACCCTTAAAAGAGGAGAACCGAAAATTTTATGAAAGTTGGCGATCGCGTCCGCGTTAAAGAATCCGTTACGGTTTACCATCATCCCAAAAATAGAAAACAACCCTTCGATCTCAAAGGGATGGACGGAGAAGTAACCGCAATTGTTAAAGAATGGCAAGGCAGACCCGTTAGCGCGAATTTACCGATTCAAGTGCAATTTGAAAACAAGTTCCGCTCTCATTTTCGCGAAAATGAATTAGAGGTAATTTCAGAGAACGGCGAACAATGAATCGCAAACGGCGAAAAGCACCTCCGGCTGAAGTCGGAGGCTTAAAATCAGCAATCTTTTCTTTTTATCGAATCAAGTTTTATTAATTTTAAATTGCAAGTAGATAAATCAATATTTTAAATCAATATTTTAAATCAATATTTTTCCTTTTCTGGTTATTCACTCAAAACTGTGAAGAAAGAATATTAAATGCTTCCCATCCCTCGATGAGATTGGTAAAGTAAGACTGGGGAGATTGACTATAATCTCGCGAGTGAGAAATGCGGGAGAGGAAATGAAAATTATTATTGATTGGATCGAGCAACTGGGAACCTCTCACGACGATTCGGCAACGGGAATCGCCGTCGATCGCCAAGGCAATATTTATATTTCCGGACGCACTTTTGGAAAACTTTCCCCGGAGGCTTCGGCGGGATCTGAAGATGCGTGGCTGGCTAAGTACGATCCCCAAGGCCATCGTCTTTGGCTGCGACAAATCGGCACGACCAAGGATGATGCCGCCGCCGGGATCGCCGTTGATAGCTACGGCGATATTTACACGGCCGGACGAACCTTTGGCGCTCTCGCCCGGAAATCTCACAATGGTGATGAGGATGCGTGGCTGGCGAAGTTTAACCCGAAAGGCGAACAAGTGTGGATCGAACAAGTGGGCAGCATCCATGACGATTCTGCCGAGGCGATCGCCCTCGATCGCCATAATAATATTTACATTACGGGCAGAACGTTTGGCTGTCTCGATGAAGAGAATTTCAGCAATGCCGAACACCACGACGTTTGGCTGGCCAAATACAATCTCGACGGTGGGCAACTGTGGGTGCGCCAGTTGGGGAGTTTTGGGGCCGATCGCGGTTATGGCGTAGCAACGGATGACAAGGGCAATATTTATATTACCGGCAGTACGACGGGCATTCTCGACGCAGAAAATGGCACGGGAGGACTGGATGCGTGGGTTGCCAAATACGATCCCGATGGCAACAAACTATGGATTCGTCAACTGGGCAGTCCCTCGGGTTACGATTCTTCTGCGGGAGTGGCAACGGATCGAAAGGGCAATGTCATTATTACCGGCTATACTTCGGGAACTTTAGACGAGATGGGGGCTGCGGGATATTACGATGCGTGGATTGCTAAATACGATGCCCGGGGCGATCGCCTCTGGATTCGGCAACTGGGCAGTTCCAGTTATAGTTATGATGCTGCTTGCGCGATCGCCACGGACTCGGGGGACAATATTTATCTCGCGGGCAATACTTCGGGGGTTTTAGAAGCCGGGACGCGAGTGCGGGGAATGGATGTTTGGGTGGCAAAATACAGCCCCGAGGGGAATCGCTTGTGGGTGAAACAATTGGGCAGTTCCGGTTACGATGGGGTGTCCGCGATCGCCACGGATTCTCGCGGTTATATTTACATCACGGGTAAAACTTCGAGCGATATTGGAGCCGGAAAAGCAGCCGGAGGAGAAGATGCCTGGCTGGCTAAATTGCATGAGGAAAACGGTAATGAGAACGAGTAAGATAGAAACGATTGCTTATGCTTAGCGTCCGATTTGAATTTAACAACGAGGGGAATGATGGCGAATCGGAAATTAGCGAAAGCGATTCAAGATATGGGATTTTATGAATTCCGACGACAGTTAGAGTATAAGTGTGAACTCTATGGGTCACGTTTAATCGTGGTGAATCGCTTCTATCCGAGTTCAAAAACCTGCAATTGTTGCCATCATGTCAAATCCAGTCTAAGGCTGGAGGAGAGGTGGTATCGATGCAGCGAATGTGGATGGGAAGGCGATCGCGATCTGAACGCGGCATTGAATTTAGAGCAACTAGGTCAAGAACTGGCCGAGGTGAAGCCTGTGGACAAGAAGGAGCCGACTCCCTTGGCAAGCACTTCCAGCCCTGAGCGATGTCGAAGGGAGCATAGTCGAAGTGTAGAAGCAGGAATAAACATGAGCAATCGCGAGCGTTTGTTAGCAATTGTTAGTGTTTAGGTATCGGAAAAATTCAAAAGTTATCATCTTATTGGGATGAGGCAAAATTATTGGCACAGATTAGCGATCGCTAAGCCGTGGGTTCGTGAATCGTGATAGGGTGAGGCAAATAGGGAAGTAGAGAATGGACTACCGAGCAGCAGGGGTTGATATCGAGGCAGGTCGCGCCTTTGTCGATCGCATTGGTCAAGACGTACAAAGCACCCACCGCCCCGAGGTTTTGGGCGCTTTGGGGGGGTTTGCCGGATGTTTTCAACTGCCGACGGGATACCAAGAACCCGTGTTGGTTTCCGGGACGGATGGAGTAGGAACAAAGTTAAAAATTGCCAAGGCGGTCAATCGTCACAATACAATTGGAATCGATTTGGTGGCCATGTGCGTTAACGATATTCTCACCACAGGCGCAGAACCTTTATTTTTCTTGGATTATATTGCCACGGGAAAATTAGAGCCGGAACAATTGGCGGATGTAGTGGCAGGCATTGCCTCGGGCTGTCGCGAAAGCGGTTGCGCTTTATTGGGAGGGGAAACCGCAGAAATGCCGGGATTTTATCCCGTTGGGGAATACGATCTGGCCGGGTTTTGCGTGGGAATTGTCGAAAAGAAGCGATTGCTAGGGGGTTCTCGCGTGGCAGTCGGCGATCGCGCGATCGCTTTAGCCAGTCATGGGGTTCACAGTAACGGCTTTTCCTTGGTGCGTAAAATCGTGGAAATGCAGGGGTTGAGTTGGGACGATCGCCCGGAAATTTTTGCCGGTCCAAGTTTGGGGGACATCTTCCTCACCCCTACCCGAATTTATGTTAAACCCATTCTCGAGGCGCTGAAATCGGGGCTGGACATTCATGGCATGGCGCATATTACGGGAGGGGGTTTACCGGAAAATTTACCGCGCTGTCTTAATGAAAATCAATCGGTCGCGATCGATCCCTCATCTTGGCAAATTCCCCCCGTTTTTCAATGGCTGGCACAGACGGGAGATGTTGCCGATGCTGCCATGTGGGAAACCTTTAATATGGGGATTGGATTCGTCGTTATCGTCCCTCCCCAACAAGCCGAAGATGCGGTGAAATGGTTTGGCGATCGCGCGATCGAGGCTTATGCGATCGGGGAAGCGATCCCCGGGAACGGTACCCTAATCCTAGAGAAGTAGGTTTAAATTAATGTCCCACCCAACCCCCTCAAACCCACTGCACGAGTTACAAGCTTTAATCGATATTGTCGCCCGATTGCGATCGCCCGATGGCGGCTGTCCCTGGGATCTCGAACAAACTCCGCAAACCCTGATTCCTTACATCATTGAGGAAGCCTACGAAACCGTTGCGGCGATCCAAAGCGAGGAGAAGGAAGCGATCGCGGAAGAGTTGGGGGATCTGCTCCTCCAGGTCATTTTACAAGCACAAATCGCCCGAGAATACGAACAATTTACCCTAGCAGAAGTGGCGCGGGGGATCGGCGAAAAATTGATTCGCCGCCATCCTCATGTTTTCGGCGATCTAGAAGTGGAAAGCGTGGGAGAAGTTCGCAAAAATTGGGAACAAATTAAAGCCGAGGAAAAAGGAGAAACTCCCGAACAAGCGCAATTACTCAGCCGCAAACTCAGTCGTTATTCTCGGACTCTTCCGCCTTTAATGGCAGGGATGAAAATATCGCAAAAAGCCGCCTCAATGGGATTTGAATGGGATAAAATCGAAGATGTTTGGGCAAAATTTCAAGAAGAACTCGCCGAATTTAAAGAAGCCTTAGAAAGTCCGAATAAAGAACATCAGCAAGCCGAACTGGGAGATTTGTTATTTACGATTATTAATATTGCCCGTTGGTACGATCTCGATCCCTCTCAAGCCTTACAAGGAACAAATCAACGGGTTGTTAAGCGTTGGGAAAAGATGGAAAAATTCGCCGATCGCCCCCTCGCCGGCTACAGTTTAGAAGAACTCGATCGCCTCTGGGAACAAGCAAAAGTTTCTTTGGCGAATGGTGAATAGAGAGAAGGGGAAGCAGGAGAAATTCATTGATTCCTCATTTCAGCCCTCATCCTTCATCCTTCATCCTTTTAAATTAAAGTTCTTAATAATCCCTGTTGTCCGACCAAAATTTCTCGTAAAAGGGAGATAATTCCCACCCAAATAATCGGCGAAATATCCACTCCTCCGATGGGGGGAACAATTTTGCGAGTGGGAATGAGAAAAGGTTCGGTCGGAATCGCGATCGCATTGAAAGGAAAACGGGTTAATTCAACTTGAGGATACCAAGTTAGAACGATCCGAAAAATAAACAGAAAGATTGTTGAACCTAACAGAAGATTAAGAGCCACTAAAACAAAATCTGTAATATTCATAAAACAAAATCAAATTCAATGCACTTTTAGTCTATTATATATTAGAATCCTGCGATAATCCCAAGGATGCGGGTTTAAGAATTCGCGATCGCAAAATAAGCCTAGATTTCCAAAAGCTAAGGTCATAAATATGTCTATTCCTTACACGGGAGGATGTCAATGCGGGCAAATTCGTTATGAAATTCTGGCGCAGCCTTTAACATTATATGCCTGTCATTGTCAAGAATGTCAGAAGCAATCTTCGAGTGCATTTGGAATGTCAATGCCCGTTCCCCGCGATGCTGTTATTATCCTTCAAGGACAACCCAAACAATGGAAGCGCGTTTCCGATAGCGGACGGGAAGTTAGTTGTTTCTTTTGTGGGGACTGCGGTACGAGACTATTTCACAATCCTACTCGAAACACCAAAATTACGAATATCAAACCCGGTACTTTAGACGATACGAGTGGGTTAAAACCTGTTGGAAATACTTGGACTCAAAGCGCTCAAAAATGGGTGATTCTCAGCGATAAAATGTTAAACTACGAAGGACAGCCCAATGATTTTAACGAACTGTTCGAGCGCTTTCAAAGCAATAATCAATAACCAATAACCAATAACCAATAACCAATAACCAATAACCAATAACCAATAACCAATAACTAATAACCAATAACAAACAAAAAATATTCAAATTGCTCCTTGAATATCTGCGACGAGTTCGTCGATTCGCGATCGCGTCGTATTCCAAGAACACATAAACCGAACCCCACCAACGCCAATAAATGTATAAAAGTGCCAACCTTTTGTTTTTAAAGCGCGAATGACGCGATCGGGTAACTTGACAAAAATAGCATTTGCCTCTCTCGGTAACATTATTTCTGTTTCAGGAATTTTCTTTAATTGTGCTTCTAAATACTCAGCACATTGATTGGCATGACGAGCATTTTTTAACCAAGCACCCGTTTCCAAAAGTCCCAAAAAGGGGGCAGAAATAAAGCGCATTTTTGAAGCTAACTGTCCCCCTTGCTTACAACGATAAGCAAAATCTTCCGCTAAGTCTCGCTTAAAAAATAAAATAGCTTCTCCCAACGGCAGACCATTTTTTGTGCCTCCAAAACACAAAACATCAACCCCAGTTTTCCATGTCAAGTCCGCAGGAGTCACATTCAAAGCAGCAACCGCATTAGCAAATCTTGCCCCATCCATATGAATTTTTAAATTATATTGTTGCGCGATCGCTTGAATTGCAGCCAATTCCTCAAGAGTGTATAAACTTCCTAATTCCGTGGTTTGAGTCAGACTAATGACTTTAGGTTTGGGATAGTGAATATCGCTGCGTTTTGTGATGAGAGCGACAATAGAATCAGGGGTTAATTTGCCATTTTCACCATGACCTAATAAAAGTTTAGAGCCATTCGAGGTAAATTCCGGCGCGCCACATTCATCAGTTTCGATATGGGCAAGCTCGTGACAAATCACACTGTGATAAGATTGACAAAGCGATGCTAAAGCTAAAGAATTTGCCGCCGTCCCATTGAAGACAAAAAACACTTCACAATCAATCGCAAAAAGTTCTCGAAAATAATCGGCTGCTTTTTGCGTCCATCGATCTTCTCCATAAGCCAAAGCACTCCCTTGATTGGCTTGGAGAAAATAATCCATTGCTTCGGGACAAATTCCCGAATAATTATCGCTGGCAAATTGTTCGAGCATTTTATCAGTAAACAGTTATCAGTAAACAGTTATCAGTTGTCTGCGAAAAAACCACCCCTAACCCAACATACCCCCAACCCCTCCCAAGAGGGGATCTCAAGAGAGGAGCAACCAACAACAAATAACCAACAACAAATAACTAAAAAGTTTTCGCGGTGCGGGCTTTGGGATCGAAAACAAAGCGGCGATCGTAAGTCGTAATACCGTATAAATTAAAGGAAATGGTCGGACGTTCTCCCATGGCTTCAACACAATGAATGGCATCGGGTAAAAAACAGATAATATCCCCGGAAGCGAAGGTTTTCTCGCTGGCTTTTTCAATGCGATCGGGAAATTCTGGATCGGGCGATCGCTTCCAAAAAGTATTTTTCTCTTCCCCATCCAATAACATTACCAGTCCCCAAGTGGCGTGATTGTGAATCGTCGAGACTCGCCCCGCTTCCCAAGAGACCATTTGTACCGTAATCGGGTATCCGGGTTCGTCATAGAGCATCGCCACCGCCCATCCTTTTTGGGGATCGGGAAACGTATATTGCAGTTGCAGCCAAGGCGAATCGTCCATCAAGCGCCGAACTCGAGGACAGAGGCGTTTTAAGCGTTCGGTATCGTCATCAAAGCGATCGAGGACGCTATCGAGATCGGCAAGAAATTGATACAAGCGATAGGGACTTGTCAGAATTTTCTCATCTTCCGCAGCTTTTAACTCTTGACAAACACCTTGGTCTGTGACCAACCAATTCCGACCTTCCATTAGGTTTCCTTCTCATGTCAGTTGACAATAACAGGATAATCCGGTGTGGGGTTGAGAGGACAACTGAAAATATATTTTCCCGGGCGCAGGGTAATTTCATAGTTTCGGGTGCTTCCTTCGGTCAAACCGCCACCGCTTACCTTGGGAAGTGTCAGGTTTCTCACTCCTTCCCCGCGAAGATAAAATCCGAGTTCGTAGGGGACATCGCGATTGGTCACGCGAAAAATATACTTTCCGGCTTTTAACGCTAAGGGTTTAAATTGATTTTGCCGCTCGGAAAGGGTTTCGCGATTGATTTTCTCGCAATCTTCGCTACTGGTGGTTTGATACTGATAATCTTGGCTCTCTACTTCGACAAACTGACATCCGGTTTGGGTCAAGGAGATAACTCGTGCTTCCCCCGATTTGCTACTGGTGTCTCCTGTTGGCATGCAAGCCGCGATCGCGATGCCGCAAAAAGTTGCCAAATATACCAAACTTTGTTTCCACATTTTTACCTTCCGTGACTCTCAATAAGCCTGTTTTATTGGGTTTTCCTAGGGATTTATTATAAAATACTTTTTTTCTTTTGAGTTTGATTAGATAAATTAATGTTTTTTTAGGGACTTTTCAGTTTTTTCTCAGTCATCTGAGAATTTTATTTGCTATATTGTTGTCTACGCTGAGGCAAGATAACTCCAAGAAGCTTTGGAGGATAATCGCGGCAATTTCAGCTCAAAACGCTCAAAAAACACTCAATTTAAAAATATTTCGAGGGGAACCCAAATGAAAGTTAAGTATTTGACAACACTGGCAACGGTTAGTTTATTAAGTTTGGGATTGGCTGTCGGTTGTGCAAATCCTTGTGCAGCCCAAGACAAGGAGAAAACCGAACAAGCCGATCCCTGTGCTGCTAAAGATCCCTGCGCGGCTAAAGAAGACCCCTGTGCAGCTAAAGAAGACCCTTGCGCTGGGAAAACCGACCCCTGCGCGGCTAAAGAAGATCCCTGCGCGGGTAAATCCGAGTAGGAAAAAAAAAGCGTAAAAATTTTCTTAAATATCTTTCGAGATCGTTCGGAAAAATTAACCCTGTAGAGAGTTTTATCTCATCACACACCTCCCGTGGAGACTCCCGCTAGAACGCAAAGCGTTTAGCGGTGAGAGGAAACGGGGCTAATTTTGGGGTTCGATACCCCAAAATTAGCGAATAGATGGTTGTCGGAGTTAACATTTTTACAAAAAAATAGGGTAAAATGTGAAAAAGGCCAAACGTTAACCAACCCATGACAGAACGCGCTTACAAGTTCCGTTTTTACCCAAACACCGAGCAAGAAAATCTCTTGCGTCGGACAATGGGTTGCGTTCGCTTAGTCTATAACAAAGCCTTGTCCGTGAGAACCGAGGCTTGGTATGAACAACAAGAAAGGATTGGCTATAGCCAAACTTCTAGTTTGTTGACGGGATGGAAGCAGACCGAGGAACTGCACTTCCTCAACGAAGTCAGTTGCGTTCCCTTGCAACAATGCCTGAGACACCTGCAAAAAGCCTTTGCCAACTTCTGGGGCAAGCGAGCCAAGTATCCCCGCTTTAAGAAGAAGCGCAATGGCGGTTCGGCAGAATTCACCAAATCGGCGTTTAAATGGGAAAATGGTGCTTCGACACCGATCAGCAAGCCTCAACTGTTTCTGGCGAAATGCCAAGAACCCTTGGCGATGGTTTGGTCGAGATGTCTGCCAAAAGGAGCTACCCCCTCCACCGTGACCGTCAAACTCGACCCCTCTGGACGTTGGTTCGTTTCCTTGTTGGTGAATGAGGAAATCGAACCGCTTCGCGAAACCCACAAGAAAGTTGGAATAGATGCGGGAATTACCAATTTGGTCGCCACCAGCAACGGCGAAAAGGTCGTCAACCCCAAACACTTTAATCGGCTGTATCGAAGACTGAAAAGAGCGCAAAAGGATTTGAGCCGGAAAACCAAAGGCTCGAAGAACCGAGACAAAGCGCGTCAAAAAGTGGCTCGAATACACGCCGAGATTAAAGATGCTCGTCAAGATTTTTTGCACAAGCTGACGACTCGTCTGGTGCGAGAAAATCAAACCATTGCTGTGGAAGACTTGGCGGTAAGAAACATGGTCAAAAATCATAAACTCGCTCGTGCGATATCGGATGCGGGTTGGGGAGAAATGTTTCGCCAACTGGAATACAAGTGCCAATGGTACGGACGAGAATTGGTGAAAATCGACCGCTTTTTTCCGAGTAGCAAACGTTGCGGGAAATGCGGTCACGTTGTCGAAACAATGCCGTTGAAGGTTCGCGAATGGACTTGTCCCGAATGCGGGACGAGCCATGACCGAGATATCAACGCAGCACAAAATATTTTGGCCGCCGGGCTGGCGGTGACAGTCTGTGGAGCGGACGTAAGACCTGATAGACATCGTGCTGGAGGGCAGTTGCGAAAAACCCGTCAGGGAAAGAAACAGAAACCTAAATCGTGAGGTTTGGGAATCTCCCGCTAGAACGCGAAGCGTTTAGCGGTGAGAGGATGTCAATCTGTTGACTTGGTTCTTCTCTTAACTCGATCCTTTCCGGGTTGCTCGGAACTTTCCGAGTGCAACACCGCTTTGAGATCGTCATCGACTTCCTCCCACATCCGATCGGCTTGAGAGTTAGGTTGGCTGGGGGTGGGGATTTCCTCGTCTTCTTCGAGGGGATCGAGCAAATCTCCTAAAACATCGAGAGATGCTTGAAAGGCTTCTGTTGAAGTAAGACGGGACTCTGATTGATGTTCGTTCATGTCAACTTCCTACCATTCGGTCAAGGTTTCTCAATTGCGAATTGGAATCCCACTCTTTTACTTTATCTTTCCTCCCGATCGCTGACCGACTTTCTCCCGATTTCGTTTCTGTTTGCGATCGCTCCCCGGCCTGATTTTTTCTGATTTTCCCTGAGAATGCAGTATTTTTGGGGAATTCGGCACGCGCGATCGCCCTTGGACTCGGCACTCTCAAAAAGGTAAAAATTTGTCACCCCATTCCCCGAATGAATCTTTTGTCGAAAGAAAAAGAAAATTAGTATTTTCGAGGAATGTCTAAACT
>JBFRWJ010000092.1:0-3869 GCA_051439525.1 Spirulina sp.
ATCATGAGAACGCCGAACCAACCGATGTAAAGGCGGTTGTTGGTGCTGGTGATCCACTGACAGAACCGTTCCCACAAAGACGCGCTTTGTTGAGTTTGTACGGTGGTAGTCATTTTATGATTATGGCAAATTGATAAATTCTGAAGTGTTTGAACTTCATTAACTGAATGATAGCTCGATATATTACATTTCGTAAACAATTTTTAATAAAGATTTGTGGCCTTGCCAATAAGAGAAAATTATGAATCGAACGGTGACTTACAGTCCGGCATACACCCTCGTCCCTACTTATGAATGTTTTAATCGCTGTAGCTATTGCAATTTTCGGGTCGATCCGGGTCGAGACCAGTGGTTGACCTTATCAGAAGCTCAAAAGATTTTGAGCGGTCTTCGGGAAACGGGGACGGTGGAGATTCTCATTTTGAGTGGAGAGGTGCATCCCCAAAGTCCCCGTCGGAGAGAATGGTGCGATCGCATTTACGATTTGTGCGATTTAGCTTTAACTCTCGGTTTTTTGCCCCATACGAATGCCGGACCGTTGAGTTTTGCGGAAATGTCACGGTTGCGGGAAGTGAATGTCTCTATGGGTTTAATGGTGGAACAGATTACGCCAAAACTGTTGCAAAGCGTCCACAAATATGCTCCCAGTAAAATTCCGGAAGTGCGCTTGCAACAGTTAATTCAAGCGGGAGAATTACAGATTCCCTTTACGACGGGGTTATTATTGGGACTCGGGGAAACCCGGGAAGATTGGCGGGAGAGTTTAGCCGCGATCGCTTCCCTGCAAGCCCAATATGGTCACATTCAGGAGGTAATTTTACAACCTCACAGTCCGGGAATGCGGCAAAGTTATAACGGGGAAGGATTGCCACCGGAGGCGTTACTCGATGCGATCGCCTTGGCTCGGGAAATTCTCCCGCCTACCATTACCCTACAAATTCCCCCCAATTTAGTCCCCGATCCTAACTTTTTATTGGCTTGTTTGGACGCTGGCGCGAGGGATTTAGGCGGAATTAGTCCCAAAGATGAAGTCAATCCCGATTACGACCATCCCACGCCGGAATTTATCGCTAAAATTATTGAACCTGAAGGGTGGAAATTCGTGTCTCGCCTGCCCGTTTACCCTCAATATTATGACTGGCTTTCGCCGCGATCGCGCCAATCAATGAACAATTATCAATGAGCAATTATCAATGAGCAATTATCACAATGCTTATCGCCCTTGAAACCGAATTAAAGCAACTCGCCAACTCTCAAAAAGCCAAGGAACTGAGCCGATTTTTCAAAACCGGAAAAGGAGAATATGGCGAGGGAGATGTTTTTTTAGGTATTCGCGTTCCCCAACAGCGAAAAGTTGCTAAAAAATACAAGAATCTGTCTCTGGCAGAAATTGAAACCTTACTGCAAAGTGACATTCACGAGTATCGATTTACAGCCTTAGTTATTTTATGCGATCGCTTCTCCCGAGGCGATCGCGAAACTCAACAAGATATTTTTCAGTTTTATTTGGCACACAGCGATCGCATCAATAATTGGGATCTGGTGGATACCTCTGTCCATAAAATTGTCGGCGCATTTTTGTACGGGAAAGAATGTTCGGTTTTGTACGACTTGGCGCGATCGCCGAATCTTTGGCAACAGAGAATGGCTATCATTGCCACTTACTATTTCATCAAACGCGATCGCTTTACCGAAACCCTAGAAATTGCCAAAATTCTCCTCAACCATCCCCACGATCTAATTCATAAAGCGGTGGGTTGGATGCTGCGGGAGGTGGGAAAACGGGACACAACGACAGAAAAAGAATTTTTGGAGGAATACGCGGCGCAAATGCCGAGAACCATGTTGAGGTATGCGATCGAAAAGTTTACGCCTGAAGAAAGAAAACGTTTTCTTAGCCAGCGCTAAGCATAATCGTGTAATATTTTCTTGTCAATCTACATGGATATCAAAATATGCGGAGTAACAAAAGTTGGAGTATTTTTGGATTCTTTGTTGTTTCCATTGCCTTGTTCGCGGGTCTGATTTTTCAATCATCGAGCAATGCCGGTGTTATTGCAATGGAATCTAACTCTCCCGATCTCGTAATTGCTCATGCTAGCAGTGAATTCGTTCTTCCTCCCCTGCCCTACGATTATGATGCTCTCAACCCTTATATTGATACCCAAACCATGATGTTACACCACGACAAACATCATGCCGGATATGTCAAAAATCTCAATGCCGCGATCGCGAAATACCCGCAATGGAAAGGGGGATCTCTAAAAGATTTGCTGGAAAACTTGGACGATCTTCCTGAAGAGATTCGCACCGCCGTTCGCAATAATGGTGGAGGCCATGCCAATCATAGTCTATTTTGGTTGCTGATGTCTCCCAATGGTGGCGGTCAACCCACCGGAAAGATCGCTAAGGCGATCGAAGCGAATTTTGGAGATTTCGAGACCTTCCAACAAGCCTTTAATAATGCGGGAAGCAAGCGTTTTGGTAGCGGTTGGGCTTGGTTGGTGTTAAAGAAAGATGGCACGTTAGCCGTCATGAGTACGGCCAATCAAGACAGTCCCATCCTATCGGGATATTATCCGATTATGGGGAATGACGTTTGGGAACACGCTTATTATTTGAATTACCAGAATCGACGCGCGGATTATCTCAAAGCATGGTGGAATGTCATAAATTGGGATACTGTTAACAAGCAATTTGAACTTGCCTCTCGTTCTTTCGGGATTTAAAGAAAAATTGGGCTTAATTTGTCTAGAGTATTAAAGAGAGTTTTTTATTGGCGATCGCTTCTCCAAGGCGATCGCTTCCCTGTTGCTCGAGAAAAGCATGATTTTTAGAAAAACGAGGGAGAGAAGGACGAGGTTGAGGTATAATGGGAGATCGCGATCGCAAATCAATGACTAAAATCTGGAGGTAGTCATGTCTCGTAGATGCCAAATTACCGGGAAAAAAGCCAATAACGGCTATGCAGTATCCCACTCTCACCGCAGAACCAAAAAGCTACAGCAAGCCAATTTACAGTGGAAGCGACTCTGGTGGCCGGAAGGCAATCGCTGGGTACGTATCAAACTTTCCACCAGAGCCTTAAAAACCGTTCAGAAAAGAGGTTTGCAAGCAGTTGCCAAAGAAGCGGGAATTAATTTAAACAAATTCTAGACCCAACCCAATTCAAAAACCAAAAAGCAAATGTAGGGTGTGTTAGCGCAACGTAATGGAGCATGACGCACCTAATACCTTTTTAAGGCTTTGGTCTATCTGTAACTACCTCTGTAAAAGCCCCTTCATCAAGCTCGGGGCAATGCAAATAACAAATAACGAATAACGAATAACAAATAACAAATAACGAACAACAAATAACAAAATGGGCGAAATTCAAGCATTGCGGGGAATGCAAGACATTCTCCCTCAAGAAATCGGATATTGGCAACAGATCGAAGCAACCGCAAGAGACATTTTTGCCAAAGCAGTTTATCAAGAAATTCGCCCCCCCGTTATCGAGCAGACCGAACTATTTGAACGAGGGATCGGGGAAGCGACAGATGTAGTGGGGAAAGAAATGTACACCTTTCGCGATCGCGGCGATCGCTCCATTTCCCTGCGTCCGGAACTCACGGCGGGAGTCGTCCGTGCCTTCATCCAGCATAATTTTGGTGCGGGAGTCCATCGCCTCTGGTATGCCGGATCCGTCTTTCGCTACGAACGCCCCGGAGCCGGACGACAGCGCCAATTTTATCAAATCGGGGTGGAAAATATCGGCACCCAAGACCCCCGCGCCGATGTAGAAGTTATTGCGATCGCGATCCAATTATTTCAGGATTTAGGCTTAAAAAGCCTGACACTGGACTTGAATTCAGTAGGACGGGGTGAAG
>JBFRWJ010000093.1:0-5779 GCA_051439525.1 Spirulina sp.
ACTTCTCCGACCGTCGCCTCTTTCAATACGCCTCAATTTCCCGATATCCAAGGGCATTGGGCGCAATCGTTTATTCTTGCCCTAGCGGAAGCGGGGATTATTCGCGGTTTTCCCGATGGCACCTTTCGCCCCAATCAACCTGTCAACCGCGCTCAATTTGCGGCTTTAGTGACGGGCGCATTCGATCGCCCCAGCACCCGGGATGCGATTAAATTTAGCGATTTATCTTTGGGATTTTGGGCGAATGATGCCATCCAAAAGGCATATCAAATGGGCTTTTTAACTGGATATCCCAATAAAACCTTTCGCCCCCATATCGAGATTAGCAAAGCGCAAATTTTCACGGCATTGGTCAATGGTTTGGCGATCGATCCGGCTCATTTACCGGAGATTGCCCTCGAGGATTATTATCAAGACGTAAAGGAAATTCCCAATTACGCGATCGCTCCTATTACCACCGCCACTCGGGCGGGACTGGTCATCAATCATCCCGATCGCGATCGGCTGCAACCCACTAAAGCCGCCAGCCGTGCCGAAGTTGCCGCCCTCTTGTATCAAGCGATCGCGCGTACCGGGAAAATGCCGTCGATTCCCTCGGATTATCTCGTTGCCCCTCCTACCCCCGAGACCGCCCTCCTGAGCCACCAACGAGAGTTTCGCGGGGCTTGGATCGCTTCGGTGTGGAATGTGAATTTCCCCTCCCAACAAGGACTATCCGGCGAGCAACAACAACAAGAATTGCGCGCCATTCTCGATCGCCTGCAAAGCCTGCATTTTAATGCGGTTATCTTTCAAGTTCGTCCCGAAGGCGATGCCCTCTATGCCTCGGCGCGAGAGCCTTGGAGCGTTTGGCTGACGGGCATTCAAGGCCGACCCCCGGAACCTTTTTACGATCCCCTCGAATTCCTCGTTACCGAAGGACATCAGCGCAATATCGAGATTCACGCTTGGTTCAATCCCTTCCGCGCCAAAACTCACCAATCTGAAGCCAATAAACCCCCTCATTTTGATGCCCTCCATCCCGAAGCCGTGTACGATTACGGTAAGGCACGCTGGATGGATCCCGGCTTGGAAATCGCCCGAGACCAAGCCTACGAGGTGATTCTCGATGTCGTCCGGCGTTACGATATCGATGGGGTTCACATTGATGATTATTTTTATCCCTATCCCGTTGCTGGAGTGGACTTTCCCGATCGCGTCACTTACGAAACCTATCTCCAAAATGGCGGCACTCTGGAACTGGCTGCATGGCGCAGAGAAAATGTCAATACTCTAGTCCAACACTTATCGGAAGGCATTCGCGCCACCAAACCTCACCTGAAATTCGGCATTTCCCCTTTTGGCATTTATCAACCCGGAAAACCCCCCGGTATTGCCGGCTTAGACCAATTTAACGCCCTCTATATGGATCCCCTCAAATGGTTGTCAGAAGGTTGGGTGGATTATCTCGCGCCACAATTGTATTGGAAGATCGAACAAACCAAACAGAGTTATCCCGTTTTATTGAAATGGTGGACGGAGAATAATCCCCAAAATTTGCATATTTATGCGGGCAATAATTTATCCCGGTTGCAGGGTTCGACTTGGTCGGTAGAAGAGTTTGAAAATCAGGTTAAAATTACGCGAGATTTGAGCGCAGAAAATGCTTTGGGAAATATTTTCTACCACGTTAAACCCCTAGTAGAAAATTGGCAAAATGTCAATGAAGCCTTTCGGACTAAAATTTACGATCGCCAAGCATTAGTTCCCTCCCTCTCTCGACACGCCGAACAAAAACCCTCACCGCCGCGCCTCAAGATTGAGGGCAATACCTTGTCTTGGCAACCCCAAGGAAATGAAGAAATTCGCGCTTGGAGTTTATATCGCTTGAATGGAGAAACTTGGGAACTGGCGGCTATTTTTCCCGCTTCCATTCGCGCCACGGGAATTGCCGCCGGGACTTATGGGTTATGTGCGGTTAATTCTGTTGCTGTAGAAAGTGAAGGCGCGATTATAGAGTTAAGTTCTAGCCAATCCGGATGATGGACTAGCATAACGATTGTATCGCGATCGGCTGAAATTTACCGAAAACCTCCGAATTGGCATCGTTCGGATTGAATGGGACAAGTGCGATCGCGAAGTGGGTTATTGCCGATATTGAGTAACTTCAAATTAGTCAGATTAGCCAAGGACGAAACATCCTCAATTTGATTGCTATGGAGGACGAGTTTGTTCAAGTTGGTCAGCTTGGCTAGCGGTGCGACATCTACAATTCGATTATTATTGAGAATGAGTTCGGTCAGTTCGGACAGATTGGCTAATGGCGTGACATCTTGGATTTGATTATCAACAAGGTAAAGTCTTTGCAGAACAGTCAAATTGGCGAGAGGCGTTACATCCTCAATTTGATTTTTACCACTTAAAGAAAGGACTCGATTGTTACTGAGGGAAAGAAATTTGAGATTGGTCAGATTGGCTAACGGTGTTATATCTTTGATTTGGTTGTGTCCGAGAGAAAGTGCTTGCAAATTGATTAAACTCGCTAATGCTTTAACATCCTCAATTTGATTATCTCCAAGAGAAAGGACTTGCAGATTGGTTAAATTTGCTAACGATCGAACGTCTTCAATCTGATTGAAATCGAGGAGGAGAATATCCGTCAAATTAGTTAGATTGGCTAAGGGCATTACATCTTGGATTTGATTGCGATCGAGAGCTAGGGTCTTCAGATTGATTAAATTGCCTAAGGGCGCTACATCTTGGATTTGATTGCTCCCGAGGGCTAGGGTTTTCAGATTGGTTAAACTTGCTAAAGAAGTCACATCCACAATTCGATTATTATTGAGAATGAGTTCGGTCAGTTCGGTTAGATTGGCTAAGGGCGTTGTATCGACAATCTGATTGTTATAAAGGGAAAGCGTTTTCAAATTGGTCAGACTTGCCAAGGGTGTCGCATCGACAATTTTATTATTCTTGAGATCGAGTTTTGTTAGATAGGTTAGATTGGCTAAGGGTGTTGTATCGACAATCTGATTGTTACTGAGGTCGAGAGTCATTAGAGTAGCAAGCTCTTCTTCAGCCCAATCGCACTCTTGCACCCCCGCTTGCTCGAATAGAACTTCTACTGTATGCTCGATCTGTGGAGTCCAGTCATTTTTTGGGTTACACCAATCGAAAGAAGTTTCAGAGACTTCCTGACATCCTGAAAACGCGATCGCAATCGAAATTAAACTAAAAACCAGAGTTTTTTTCATCATTGATCTCCCCTTGAGTTTATGGAGTCTTGGAAACGGCACTTAACACGCGATCGCTCGTCACGATTCCATCCGCATCGAGGATTTTTAACCGATAAAAATTGCTTTCTCCTACCAGAGAAAAAATATAAGTTGAATTGTCTCGTTCCCAAATAAACGTATCGCGATCGCGGGTAGCAACTTGAGGAATAAAAATACATTGGTTATCCGACGTACAGCCCCGATAAGAAACCGTCGTGCCGACTTCTTCAATCGTTAAGGTATATTCTTCGTCTTGATAAATGCCGCTTAGAGAAGAAAATATGGCCGGAATTTGAGGCGAGGGAGGGGTGAGATTCGCTTGAATTTGCAATAAAGGTTGTTGGGTCAATTCTCGAAAATGTTTGGTTTGGTTAAATTGGTCGGTTTGTAATTGCGTAATCGCAAAGAAAATATCGCCTTCAAAAACCCCCTGAAATCCGAGGGCGTATTCTCGTTCGGCATTCGTCGCTTCAAACCATTTTCCCTCGAGATCGTAATCCGTTACGGGCAGACGAACGAAGGTGCTATCTCGCTTGCGCGTTACCACCAAAAATTCCGGGGAAAATATGCCGCAAATATTCAGCCAATACTCTCGAGTTTCGGCAAAAACGAAAGCCGTTTCAGCCTCCTGACAGTGATTTTGAAATTGGCTTAACGTCGATTCAATGCGGGTTGGAGATGATTGCTGAGGAGAAGGAAGAGATGCGATCGCCTCGGGGGTTGGCGCGAGAGAAGTAGAAGGATTCTGTGGCGATCGATTGCATCCCAGACCCGCCAATCCCACACTTAAAATCAATAGCATCCGTAGATAGTGCTGCATTCCCATGGGAGGCCATTAATCCTCCTCCAAAAGATTCGTTAAAGCGACCTTCATCTCTTCAACACTTGTCGTTGCCGTACCAAAGTGCCGCACTACCAAACTGGCGGCCAAATTGCCTAAAACCGACGCTTCCCAGAAAGAAGCCCCCGCACACAATGCTAGAGTCAAAGCCGCAACCACCGTATCTCCCGCCCCAGTGACATCAAAAACATCCGTGCGGTTAAATGCGGGAATGTGATGGAGCGTCCGATCGCGATCGCACAGGGTCATGCCGTCTTCCCCGCGAGTAATGAGAATCGCTTCGGCTTTAGTCAGGGTGAATAAATCCCGGACGGCACTGCTGAGGGTGCTTTCATCGATCCCATAACCCACGGCCTTTTCGGCTTCCGGTAAATTGGGCGTGAATAATGTGGCCCCCCGATATTGATGCAACCTTTTTTGCGCGTCCACGATAACCCGAGAGTGAGCTAAACCTGCTTCGATAACCATTGGAGTCAAAACCCCTTCGCCATAGTCGGAAAAAACCACTGCATCGACAGTATCGAGTTGGCGACCAATGGCCGCAGCCAGTTGCTCTTGGATCTGGAGATCGGGCAAGCGATCGGACTTGCGATCGACCCGGACGATCTGCTGGGTGACCGATTGTCGGGCATGTCCGGCAATGCGGGTTTTGGTCGTGGTGGGACGAGACGGATCGACGATAACATTCTCTCTGTCGATCCCTGCCTCGGCAAAAATCCGGCACAATGTTTCCCCTTGGGGATCTTTGCCCGTCAACCCGATCGCCGAGACCTTCGCCCCCAATTTGGCAAAATTATAGATGGCATTGCCTCCCCCTCCCGGAATTTGGCGCGTGTATTCGTGGCGCAGGATCAACACGGGGGCTTCGCGAGAAAGGCGTTCGACTTGACCCGTGAGAAATTCATCCAAGGTTAAATCCCCGATCGCTAAAATTTTGGCGCGATGGAGGCGATCGAGCAGGTCGAAAAGTTGGGGCGCAGCAGAGGCGAGGGTCGGCTTAAAAGCAGCAAAATCGGACATGATAGTTGACAGTTGATAGTTGATAGTTGATAGTTACTCATCGTGCGGCGCGATCGTTTTGGGTTTTTTTTGTAAGGGTTCGTTGGGGGGAACTGCGGGTTCTGGGGTGGTGGGGGAGGGAGACGGAGAAGCCCCGGCAGACGGTTGGGGAGAGGGCGATCGCGTCGGTCTGGCCGGGGTGGCTAAGGTCGGACAAATGCTGGCATCGTAGGTAAAGCGGACGGTCACGCGATAGGGGACGGGTTGCGCACCTACCGCCAAACCCGCACCGCTAATTTGCGCGATCGCCTGTCGGTCTAAAAGGCGATATCCCGTACTGCGAATTTGTTGTACGTCTGTCTTTCTCCCATTGGGTTGCACGACGACCCCATAAATTGCCGTTCCCCGGGCTCGATTGATACAAGCCTCCTTGGGATACGCCCCTTGCATGGCGATCGCTCGCAATCGTTCCCTTGCTTGGGGTTGGTTGGTTTCGGCCAGCCAACGCTCTTGATTCTTTTCGGCTTCTTCGGGGGTTGTATTGGTGTCGCGGGCGCGATAATCTTCTCGCAAGCGAGCAATCCGATTCGTGGTCGCTTGGTCCCGTTGTCGGGCGGCTAATTGTTGAGGAGATAGGGATCTTTCGGGGCTGGGGGGGGCGGGGGGGTTAAGCTCGAGAGCTTCT
>JBFRWJ010000094.1:0-7501 GCA_051439525.1 Spirulina sp.
GGCGATCGTGCCATTGAAACGGATGAAATTATTTGGGCTGTGGGTTGCCAACTTAATTTAGATGGCTTAAATTTAGAAGCATTAGGAATTGATCCCAAAAGTACGAATATTAATCTCAAGCAACAAACCCATCATCCTCAAATTTATATTTGCCATAGCGTTGAAGGCGAATTCGCGTTATCCCATTTCTCTCGATATCAAACCGATATTGCGCTTCATAATGCCCTCTACTGTCGCGATCGCAGAATCGCTCGAAAAGGAATCCCTTACAGTATCTTCACCGATCCCAACTCAACGAGAATTGGTCTGACCGAACGGGATGCCAAACACAAATATAATGATAATGTTGTTGTCTACCAGCAGTATTTTAAAAATGTTTCTCGAGCCATTCTTGTAGAAGAAACAACAGGGCTTTTGAAAATTATTCTCAATCGCAAAGGTAAGATTTTAGGCGCGACAATTGTGGGAGCAGAAGCAGGAGAATTAATTAATATTTTAACTTTAGCAATACAGAATCGAATTAACATCGATCGCTTGGCCGAATTGTACTCTATTTCTCCCAGTTTTTCCGAGATTTTCTGGCAAACTGCGAGAGATTGGCGGCGAGATCGCAACAGACAAAACTCATGGCAAAACGCGATTCGCCATCTTTGGTTCGATCTGCGTCGCAGAAAGTAGCCAATTTCCCGCTATATTCTTTTAAAATATTGAAATACAAGCTATATCGATCGTTTAAAGTGATATTTTTTGCATCATCAAGGATGTTCGGAGCAATGACCCATTCCCACCTTTGCCTTAAACGGTAGGTATTTTTCATTGTTCATTGTTCATTGTTCATTAAAATGACTCCCGAAAAACACCAACGTTTTTTAGGTTTGCTTGAAGAGGCACAAAGGTGCTTCAAATCGGAACGCCAACTTGCCAGACAACTCAATGTCCCGAATAGCTATATCATTCGTTGGAAACAAGGAAGAGGCAGTCCGGATATTGAGGTTCACGAACGTTTAGCCGGAATTTTAGGACTGGATATGACGGCTTATAGCGCCAAGTTGAATGGTTGTTCCATCAACCCTTTTGAAATTTGTCTCGAACTCTTGCAAAAAAATAGTGCGGTTCCCTCGGATCTGCCAAGGTTGAGCTTTATTGCGCAAATTTCCTTGGAAAAATCCCAGCAGCTCTATCAATATCCCGTAATGGGAGATTTACCCCAACATTTGCGCTTGATTCAATTACTCGAGGGAGCGATCGCCTTTTTAGGAATTGATGAAATTCAACAGCGCACTCAACAGGAGGACAGTCCCATTGATTACCAAACTTTTCAAGCCATTCGTAAAGGTCTTTTGGCCGTAACCGAACCGGATGTATTGGGAGATCTGATTAAATTACTCGATCCCAATTTGGAAATTTTCCCGAAAGAACGATGGTTGAAAGTCTTAGAACAGTAAATCAAATTAAGGCTTGGCGCATGGCTTGAAGTTTGAGACGAACCTCAGCCAATTCTCTATCGGGATCGGAGCCTGCCACAATCCCAGCTCCTGCATAAAGTCGCGCGCGATCGCCGACAATGGCAGCCGAACGAATCCCAACAACAAATTCGCTATTGCCGCGAACATCGATCCATCCTAACGGAGCCGCATACAAAGCGCGATTGAAGTTTTCGTAACGACGAATGAGCTTGCAGGCCAGTTCCTCGGGCACTCCAGCAACAGCAGGGGTGGGATGCAATTGAGCGACGATATCGAGAGGATGAACGGTATCGGGGATGCGTGCGGCAATTTGCACGTGGAGGTGTTGAATATTATCCAATTGTAAGACTTGCAGGGGCGAGGGACAAACTTGCAAACCGAGTTTTTCCAAGCAATGGACAATATATTCCTTCACAGCTTGATGTTCTCGTCTATCTTTGGGGCTGTCGAGTAATTGTTGAGCCAGTACGATATCTTGGGTTTGGGTTTGTCCGCGAGGCGCAGAACCGGCTAAAGCGTCCGTAACCAATTGCCGATCGTGCAACGCGATCGCGCGTTCCGGACTGGCACCGATAAAACGATGGCCGCGATCGTTTCCGATCGAAAAAATATAACAATTCGGATAATTTTGGCGTAAATTTTGTAACGATTCAACGATTTTAAAAGGAACGGGAGAAACGAGATCGAGGGGATGAGCCAGAACAATTTTACTCAGTTGACGGGTTTGGATGGCTTGTAATGCCGATTGAACGGCAATTTTAAAATGATGTTCGTTTTGTTCGTTTTCGCGAGGATTAAAAGCGTTTTGGGGGGGTAGAGAAGAGGGAACAGGGGGGAGACGAGTTTGGCAAATTTTTTGTATTGTTTGCCCGATTTCTTCGATCGCTAATTTTATATTCAGCGTTTTACTCATGGCAACATTAGCCACAAAAAAACAACGATTATTTTTGCGAGTGACTTGGAATTGAGGCAGAAAAATTGTGGCGGGTGGAAACGGATAATCAAGGCTTGCAGCCGTTGGGAAAAAGCTAAAACTACAAAAAAAGTAGGGCTTTGCTTCACTTTGATAGGGATTTTGAGGATAAACGATGTGTTGCCAACAATCTTGAATAAAGTTCCGTGCCAAGACAAAGCGATCGCGATTAGAACCATTATCGAGGGCATCGATCTCTAAAGATTTTACTGCTCCATAACCAAATGCGGCTTCTCTGGTTTGCGGATGTTCCCAATAGAAATGTCGGCGATCGTCTCGGACAATGCCTTTAAATGCAGCGAGGAGATCTATCTCATGAATGGGTTGAGAAAAACTGATAATTTTCCCAATCTTTGTTTGACAATACTGTTTGTAGCAAGCATGGAGAAATTGATAGATAGCTTTCTCATCTTGAAGGAGATCGAGAGACTGATTTTTAATAATCATGCGATGAAAAATAGGACACAAGCAAATCAGAATAAATGTAAAATAAATATGAATTATTGTCTAGTTCTTGATTTTCGTTTCTCCTTGGGGTCTCAGATACAAGTATCGGCAGTTCTGCAACAAAAATTTACGTTTAGAAAATATCGGCCGGATCTGCTGCCCTGAGCTTGATCGTGGCGATCGCGCCGGAGACCGCACACATAATAATTGTTAAAATCAAGACGGTGCTGGCTCTACCAATCTCCATAAAAATCGGGAGTGCCGTTGCCCGTGCGGTTAAAAAATAGAGCAAATTAGAGAAGACAAAACCGGGAATATAGCCGATAAAAGACAAAATAATTGCTTCTTGAAAAACAACGGTTAGCAAATAAAAATCTGTATATCCCATTGCTTTTAAAGTCGCATACTCTGGCAAATGATCGGCAACATCGGTATACAAAACCTGATAAACGATCACCATGCCAACGATAAATCCCATCCCCGCACCGAGGGTGAAAATAAAACCAATTTGCGTACTTTGTTCCCAGTATTTTTTTTCAAAATCGATGAATTCCTCTCGAGAAAGAACTAAAACATCTTGAGGACTTAAAACATTGTCTTTGTCGCGAACATAGAATTCTTCTCTAATTTTTGCTAAAATGGCATCCGCATCGACTCCTTCTCGAACTTGAATGACTCCCATTTCAATTAAATCTGGATCGCTTTCTCTAAAGATCCGTCCATAATTTAAATCACTGGTAATGATATTTCCATCTGCACCAAAAGAAGCACCTAAATCGACTAATCCCCCAACTTTCACTCGTCGTTCTGCCACTTCCGTTTTTACGATTTCTCCGCGCTCGAAAAGTTCTTCAATCGGTCCAAATTCCGGACGAGATAAGCGATCGAAGAGGATATAATCTTCTAATTTAATTCGAGCTAAATTTTCTTGCATTCCCGGTAAATCGAGAATATTCTCGACAGGATTGATCCCGATGGTCATAATCCCTCGGGTCGAACCGTCTTCGGGATTTTTCCAGAGTGCAAAGGAAAGATGAATGGGATAGACTGCTTTGACTCCTTCAACGCCTAAAACTTGATGCAAGCGTCGTTTGGAAAAGTTATCCATTGCAATCAGTGCCGTGGATTGAGAGCTGACCAGAAAAATATCTCCTTTGACTTTTTTATGAAAAACAGTTGTACTTTCAAAGAGTGAATCACGAAAGCCAAACTGAATAAACATCAGAATATCGGCAAAACTAATGCCTGCTAGAGCAATCAGCAAGCGGATTTTTTCGTGACTCAGTTGCATCCAAGCAAGAGGAATTCTCATTTTTTTGTTGTTGGTTATTGGTTATTGGTTATTGGTTGTTGGTTACTCCCTATTCCCTACTCCCTATTCCCTATTCCCTATTCCCTATTCTCTCATTACAATAAAATCTCGACAAATACTTTAGCATTGGTTAAACCGGAGACTTTGCGACTGTCTTCGGGATCGAGGAGGATATCGACTTCCACGACGCGAGCATCTACATCAGCAGCCGGATCCGTATCGAGTACGTCTCGTTTGCCAATTTGCAACCCGATATTACTCACCTTCCCTCGTATTTCTCCCTCAAACGAACCATTCTCGCTAGTAATGATGGCAGTACGATCGAGGCGAACTCGTCCGATATCGCTTTCGTACACTTCAGCAACGACCACCATGCGATCGGTTTTGCCGATCGCCATAATCCCTTCTTCTGTCACCGTGACTTCCCCAACCCGGGTGTTGATTTCTAAAACTTGTCCGTCAACGGGCGATCGCACCACGCTCAATTCTAACTCTTCTTCGGCTTGTCGGACGGCAGCTTTGGCTAAGTTGACACTGGCGATCGCTTGGCGAACTTCCACCGGACGCACTTCAGCAATGCGATTCAACGTCGCGATCGCTTCGCGAATTTGCCGATCTAAAGTCGCTTCAATGCGCATTTTATTGGCTTTGGCTTCGGCCAACCGCTCTCGGGTCGTGGCGAGGGTTAATGATCGACTATCCCGTTCTGAGGTAGAAATTGCCCCATCTCGATGTAACTGTTCGTGACGATTGTACTCTGTTTCCGCATTGCGCAATTCGGCTTCAACGCGAGAAACTGTTGCGGCTTGCGAGATCTGTTCTCCTCGCAATTGTTCCCGCAAGCGTTGAATGGTTGCCTGTTGTGCGGCGATTTCTCCTTGTTTTGCCCCGGCTTGGACGACCGCTAAGTTGGCTTCCGCGACAGCAACATCTTCCCCGGCCCGCTCGAGGGAGGCTTGCAAGCGACCGTAGCTATCGAGTTGGGCGATGATTTGGTTGGCGCGAACGCGATCGCCCTCTTCCACAAATAAACGTTCGACTTTTGCCCCTCCCGTTGTGGAAGATGGGGAAGGGGCCACTTGAATCACTTCTCCTAACGGCTCGATCCGTCCCAATGCCGTGACGGCCTCAATTTGGGGAAGTTCGGGGGTTTCTGGGGCTTCCGCCGTCGAGAAGGGCAACTGCTGTAGGGTTT
This sequence comes from Spirulina sp., assembly GCA_051439525.1. Taxonomy (GTDB): domain Bacteria; phylum Cyanobacteriota; class Cyanobacteriia; order Cyanobacteriales; family Spirulinaceae; genus CCY15215. Next base: position 5,394 of record JBFRWJ010000094.1, read on the forward strand.
TCGTACTGTACATGACCGTCCCGCCAACCGCCAAAACGCCAGCAATAGACAAGCCAATAACCCAACCCTTGCCTGTTTTGGCCAACAGCGATCGCTTGTGCATAACACTTTATCAATGCCTCAATGGATAAATGCCTCAACGCCCTATCTTAACGCAAGCATTGAGGTAAAAGCACCTTTCCCGAGCATGAGGTCTTCAATATAAAAATTGAGTCCTCAACAGTCCCCCATAGATAAAAGGGTTGCTATTAAAGTTATTAGCATTAAAAACACCAAAAAGAGAAGGCATGATAGAAATATTATCGTTTATGGGAAAAAAGTAATTTGCGCTGACATTGATTTCCGTGCCGCCATCTCCATTGCCCGAAATCAGAAAATCTCGACCCGATAAAATATTAAACGGAATGACAGCATCAACGGTTAGCATTCCTCCTTGTTTCCCAAGATCGGGGAAAGCCATTCCCAACTGAAAGGCTTGGAGTTCCACATCTCCTTCACTGCGGCTCGAACTTCTCGGAGTTAAGTGATAAGTGCTGTAAGAATAGCGTCCAAAGAGCGCAAAATTGTCGGAAAGTTTCCAATCGAAGTTGAGGAGAAAATTATGGGAAAAACTATCTTGTAATTCTCCACCAAAGCCATCATCGACCGCCCCGCGAAAAGTGTTGGTCAGTCTCATGGGAATGCCCGAACCCGGATCGGTGCCTTGAATGAGAGCGCGATCGTAGCCGAGTCGGATCGTGGCATTATTACTGGGGGAATAGGTTAGCTGAAAAGTCAGATTGGCAAATTTCCCTAAAGCATCTAAGAATTCGCCATCCCTTGCTTCGTCTGGACTCACTCGATAACCTGCATCGAATTGCCATTGCGGACTAATTTCCCAACTCAATACGCCACCGGAAAGTCGAGAAACATCGAGAAATAAAGGTGAGATATAGGAATTCAACATTCCCGCTCCACTAACATAATTCGTGTAGGGATTCGTGTCAAAATATCGATCCGCGCGGATTCCCGGACCAATTCCTAAAGTCACGGAATCGCCAATGGGAAATTGATAAAAGGCTTCCAGCATTGCGGGAGCACCGAACAATGGAAAAGCCGGGTTGGTTTCCGTAATATGCAACCCAGCACTGCCAAAATTAGCGGAATGGAAAGCAAAAGAGGGGGGATCGCTATTGGCTTGAAATAACGAGAGAGTTAAAGTATCTCGACCGGAAAAAGAAGTATTGATAAACATCAGAGTGGATTGTGCTAAGGTGATTGCCGGCGATTCGGTTACGGTTTCGATTACGGGTTGATTCGTAACGGGATCTCGAGCGGCAAGTCGAAAATGACTGAAACCATTTACGGGTATAGATATTCCTTCCACTGTCACATTACCCCCCGAGGTAATACCACTAATAGTAAAAAATGCTTGAGTGCTAAGTTTCGTTGTGGTGGAAAAAGCATTTTCTTCCAGTTGGGTGGCGCGACTTTCTAGGGCATCAACTTTTGTGCCAACGACTACCAATTCTTCCGCAAATTCTGTTTGCAATCGTTGCAGGGTTTCAATATCTTCTCGTAAGGCTAAATCTACTGTGGTTTTTGCTAGAATTTCTTCAATGCGACTGGTGAGGCTATTTAAAGCAGCAGCAAATTCGTAACGAGAAAGAGCCCGATCGCCCCTGAAGGTCAGATTGGGGTAGCCCACGAGAACCCCATAACGATCCATCAGGGATCGTAGGGCTTCGTAAGCCCAATCCGTCGGTTCTACATCAGAAAGTCGATCGACGGAAGTGAGTTCTGCGAGGGGATCTTCTTCTAGGCTATCGATCGCGTCACTATCGATGGGATCGAGGGGGAAAATCTCAACGGCGATCGCGTTCCACCCACTGCACAGGGCGACACAAAGGGCGATCGCGCTCGATTTTGATAAGAGCTCGCAAAATTTGAACATGGGTGACTGGGAGTTAAGGATTTCTTTCTTACCCTTCATAACAAATCAAATCCGTCGCGACAAGTTTCTTCACTTTATTTTATATTCTTTATTTAGGGAAAAAATTACTGGTTTATGACGATGCTGGAAAAGGCGATCGCATAAATGTACGCTTTTTCTCTGACTAACAAAAATA
>JBFRWJ010000095.1:0-6840 GCA_051439525.1 Spirulina sp.
ACTCAACGCGCGCAACATCGAACCTGCCTCTAAATGGGCCAATTTCTTCGTCGGGATCGGGGTTCGCCACGAGTTAGAGAGCTTTTTCCCGCTCCTGCAAGCCCCCGAAGCGGAAACCCTTCTGAAAACAGCGTATCAGTGGGCGAGTTTGCAAACCAGTACCCGCAACATTAACACTGCAGCCGAACGAGCGGCAAAGGTGGTCTTTGCCCTGAAGACTTATGCTCGCTATGACACCACGGGCGAGAAAGTGTCCGCCCGAGCGACTGAGGGAATAGAAACCGTTCTCACCCTGTATGACAATCAATTGAAGCAGGGGGTCAACGTTATCCGTCATTACGACCCTTCCCTGCCAGAAATTCTCTGTTACTCCGACGAACTCAATCAAGTGTGGACGAACTTGATCCACAATGCCCTACAAGCGATGGACAACCGGGGAACGTTAACCGTCGGAGTCAAACAACAGGATGACGCAATCCACGTTCGGATCGCCGATACCGGTACGGGCATCTCTCCCGAGGTGATGCCGCGCATCTTCGAGCCCTTCTTCACCACCAAACCGTCAGGGGAAGGGAGCGGACTGGGACTGGACATTGCCCGGAAGATTGTCGAAAAACATGGGGGTCAAATCTCGGTGGAGTCCGTCCCCGGCAACACTTGCTTTACCGTCTCTTTACCCCTTGCAGGAATGTGAGGAGCTAAGGATGACAAATATGCTATCTTGTGAATGATGGAGGGGGCAAAGCGGCTCGCTCACCTCGATCCGTGCTTGTCTAAACCTTGAAATAATCGGGATAATTGTTACGATCGAGTCTGTACTAACAAGATTATGAGTGACATTGCCCTACTCTGTATCGATGACGAACGGACGATTCTCGAAAGTCTCAGAATCGAGTTGGAAACTGCTTTGGGAGATAACTACCAGATTGAAATGGCCCAAGACGCTGACGAAGCGTTAGAGGTGCTTTCCGATCTGCTCGCCGACAATTATGACGTTCCCCTCGCGATCGCCGATTACATCATGCCGGGTCTCAAAGGGGACGAATTGTTACAGCACATCCATGCTCTTTCCCCCAAGACTCGCACGATTATGCTGACGGGTCAGGCTGACGTGATGGGAGTGACCAATGCCATCAACTACGCTAACCTGTATCGCTACATTGCCAAACCCTGGCAGGTGGAGGATCTCATCTTAACGGTACGAGAAGCCATTTACAGTTATTTTCAAGAACAAGCACTCGAGGAACGAACGACTCAACTCGAAACCGTCAACCAGTCCCTCAGCCAAGCCAAAGACGAATTAGAAAACTATGCCCATACCCTCGAACGAAGCGAGGAGAAATTTCGCCAACTGGCCGAGAATATTCAGCAAGTGTTCTGGATCTCGACCCCCGATACCCGTCAAGTCTTGTATGCCAGTCCAGCCTATGAAGAAATTTGGGGGCGATCGCTCGAGTCCTTATATGCCGATATTGCCAATTGGGTGCAAACTATCCATCCGGATGATTGGGAAGCCCTAGGGGCAACCTTAAAGAGACAAACTCGAACGGGAACGGGATACGATATCGAGTATCGCATCGTTCGACCGGACGGCGCAATCCGTTGGATTCGCGATCGCTCCTTTCCCATTCGGGATAAATCCGGTGTCGTCTACCGCATGGCGGGCATTGCGGACGATATTACCCAACGCAAGCAAGCCGAACGAGAACGAGAACATTTACTCGCTCGACTGTCTCGACTCAATCAGGAACTCGAGGAAGCCAACCAGCAACTCGCCAGCCACTCCCATACCCTCGAACAGAAGGTCGAAGCCCGAACCGCCGCCCTGAACACCGCCCGTGAGCGCATTCTCGCCCAAGAAAAACTCGCCTCCCTCGGCACCCTCACCGCCGGTGTCGCCCACGAACTGCGCAATCCCCTCAACTTTGTGAAAAACTTTGCTGAAGGCTCCATCGAACTCGCTCGAGACCTGCTCGAGGAACTGCAACCCGCCTTGGACGCCCTCGAGCCGGAAACCCGCACCCTTGCCGAAACCTTGATTACCGACCTGCAAGACAATGCGACCACCATCCACGACCACAGCCAGAGAGCCGCCCAAATCATTGACAGCATGATGCAGCATACCCCCAGCAACGCCCAGAACGTTTCTTCTCAGCCCATTGCCCTCAATAGTTTACTCGCGCGAGCCATTAAACTGGTTTACCACAGCCACCAAGATCGGGATAGTAATTTTGACCTCTCCATTCAGACCGACTATGGGATGGATGCAGACACCATTGAGGGCATTCCGGGCAATCTCATGCGGGCGTTCATCAACTTGTTCGACAATGCCTGCGATACCATGCGCCAAAAGCAGAAGCAACGCCAAGATTATACCCCCACCCTCGCGATCGCCACTCGCTTTCGGGAGGATGGAGTCGAAATTCGCATTCGCGATAATGGCTGCGGCATCGATCCTGAGATTCGCGGTAAGATCTTAGACCCCTTTTTTACTACTAAACCCCCGGGAGAAGGCACGGGTTTGGGACTCTCTCTGACCCATGACATTATCGTCAAGCAGCATCGAGGCACCCTGAATTTTGACACCCAGCCCGGGGAATTTACCGAGATCGTGCTGAAACTGCCGCTCAACTTAAAATAGCTTGTAAACATTAAAAGTAATAGAAATTGCGGTTTCTGAGGTTTGAGGAAGTTTAGCCATGACGCGATCGAGCTTGAATCTTCGCTTTCCTTTTTATACTTTTTTTTGAAAAATAGAGATATACTAATAGGTTGGCAAAACGGATAATAGATAATATATATAAAGCAATAACTAAAGGCCACATTGTTTTAAAACCGACCAGTAATCCATAAATAATTCCCGACCAGTCTTTAATTAATTGAAAAACTATTTCTACCAAACATTGTTTTCCTGGCGATTTAGCTTCAATAATTTGATAAGTCTTGTCTATTAAACCACCAATTAAAGTAAATGAGAATATAAGCGTTAAAGTTCCCAGAAAACTACTCATATTTTTAAAACTATCCCAAGAAAAAAGCATTGAAATTAACCCAAAACCAGTTAAATTCAAACAAATCAAGAGATAATATTTACTGTAAATGTCTCTTCTGTCCAGCCATAATTCATGCAAAATCAAAATAGAAATTATATAGGCAAAAAATCGACTAATAATGACGATCCAGTCAATGGGTTCTAAACTTAATCCCCAAAGAATAATTACGATAAAGAAGCAAGAGGCATTACCCCGATATTGAACTGATAATTGAGAGGTACGTTGACTCGGATTATCTTGAGTTCTAGTTTGAGATTCTCTTATTAAAAGGAGTTGTTCAAAACTACCTAGACTAATTAAAAATAGACTAATTGCGTGAATAAATCCGAAAAAGTAGACTAACATCGCGTTACCTCAGATTTTGCACCCGTGGGAATCTCGGATTTTATCTGGTGAGGGTAACTAAAAAGAAATAAAATCCGAAAATCAAAAAAACTATATAGCTTATATCTATAGGATAGATAATAAATTTTTTTTTCTCGCTTATTTTAATGTTTTTTAACTTAGTAAATAATTGTTTTCTTTTTGTGAGTAAAACTCTTGATAAGAGTTCATACACCGACATAAAAAATATTTTTGTTGCTAAAGTCACAAAAGCCCGAATATTCTGGGGCTGCGATCCCTTCATAGCGCGATCGCTGACACCACATCCAGCATGTCCATTGGCCAACAGACACATCACATAGATTTTCTTCCTACAGTTCGACCGCGACTGGATTGGGAATTGAGAATCGATCGTCGATAATTGAGAAGAGTAAGAACGCTTTGGTTGCCGTGGAGAATCGGAAAATGAATGCACTTGTCAACCCCCCCGGATATCGTCTCGGCCAACTCCTCCATACCAGCTCTCGGACCTTAGTCTATCGCGGCCTGCGCGATCGCGATCGCGTTCCCGTTATCGTCAAAATCCTGCGAAATCCCTTTCCCACCTTCAATGAATTGGTGAGGTTTCGCAACCAGTACGTTATCGCGCGCCATCTCGAACACCCCCACATCGTCACTCCCCTCGCCCTCGATCGCTACGGCAACGGTTATGCGCTCATCATGCCCGATGGGGAGGGACTTTCTCTACGAGACGACTGGCGCAACGGCGATCGCTCCCTCGCGGAATTTCTCGCCATCGCCGTGCAACTGGCCGATGCCCTGCACTATCTCAGCCGGCAGCGCATCATTCACAAAGATATCAAGCCCGGTAACGTTCTCATCCATCCCGACACTCGCCAAGTCCAACTGATTGACTTCAGCATTGCTTCCCTGTTGCCCAAAGAACGACAGCAATTGACCAGTCCTAACGTCCTCGAAGGAACTCTCGCTTATCTTTCTCCCGAACAAACCGGACGGATGAATCGCGGCATCGACTACCGCACGGACTTCTATTCCCTCGGGGTCGTCCTTTACGAACTCTTGACAGGAGTTCTGCCCTTTCAGAGCCAAGACCCCATGGCGTTAATCCACTGTCACATTGCCCAAACGCCCCTCGCTCCCCATCATTTTCTCGATACCCGGGGCAAGCGCTATCCCGAAGTCCTCTCGGAGATCGTTCTCAAATTGATGGCCAAGAATGCCGAAGACCGCTATCAGAGTGCTTTGGGGTTGAAATGGGATCTCCAACGATGCCAGCAGCAGCTCGACGCAACCGGCACGCTCGCGCGGTTTCCTTTGGGAGAGCGGGATGCTGGCGATCGCTTCCTCCTTCCCGAAAAACTCTACGGACGGGAAAAAGAAGTGCGAGCCTTGCTGGATGCCTTCGATCGGGTTAGTGGGGGAGCGGGGAGAGTGGAAATGATGCGGGTCACGGGCTTTTCGGGGATCGGGAAAACCGCCGTGGTCAATGAAATTCACCGGCCCGTCGTCCGACAGCGCGGTTACTTCATTAAAGGAAAATTCGACCAATTTAATCGGAAAGTTCCTTTTTTTGGGGTACTGCAAGCCCTGCGGGATTTAATGCGGCAACTGTTGAGCGAAAGCGACGCGCAACTGCAAGTCTGGAAAGCCAAAATTCTGGCCGCCGTCGGTGAAAACGGGCAAATTCTCATTAATGCGCTCCCGGAACTGCAAGAGATTATCGGCGCGCAACCCCCCGCGATCGAGCTATCCGGTACGGCAGCTCGCGATCGCTTTCATTGGTTGTTCCAAGCCTTTATTGGCGTTTTTACCACCCCCGAGCATCCCTTGGTGATGTTTTTGGACGATCTACAGTGGGTGGATTCGGCTTCTCTCAACTTGATACACTTGTTGATGACCGAATTGGACGGGGGTTCTTTGTTGCTCGTGGGGGCATACCGAGATCGTGAAGTTTCTCCCGTACATTCCCTGATGTTAGTGCTCGAGCGAATCACCCGAGCCGGCGCGACGATCGAGACGATCGTCCTGCAACCCTTAAGTCAGCCCGATATCAATCGCCTCATTGCCGACACCCTCCATTGTTCGGAGGAACTTGCCCACCCCCTCGCGGATTTGGTGTATCGGCGAACGCGAGGCAATCCGTTTTTTACCGCCCAGTTTCTTCGTGCCTTGTACGAGGACGGCGCGATCGCTTTTGACCCCCGGCGAGGGGGGTGGCAGTGCGATCTCGCGAAAGTGCGGGAAGCATCTCTAACGGATGATGTCGTGGCATTTATGGCCTTGCAGTTGCAAAAATTCCCCGAAGCCACCCGAGAGGCGTTAAAATTAGCGGCCTGTATTGGCAACACTTTCGATCTGGCCACCTTAGCCATTGTCTGCGAAACGACCCCAGAAGAGGTCGCTGGCAATCTATGGCACGGGTTGCAAGAGGGATTCGTGCTTCCCGAAAGCGAGATCTACAAATTTTTTCAAGGGGACGAAGACGAGCAAAGGGATGCGAAGTCAAAAATCTTCTCTTCTCAGCCCGATCGCGTTGCCTATCGCTTCGTTCACGATCGCGTCCAACAAGCTGCCTATTCCCTGATTCCCGAGGCGCAAAAGCAAGTGACCCATCTCAAAATCGGGCAGTTGTTGCTGCAAAATAAGCCCGATCGCGTGCGAGACGAAAACATTTTTGCCCTGGTCAATCACTTAAATTATGGGGCAACCTTGCTGACCGAGGGCGCCGAACGCGATCGTCTCGCTCGCTTAAATCTGATGGCGGGACGCAGGGCGTTGACTGCCAATGCTGCCGAAGCGGCTGCCGAATACTTGCGAAACGGGCGAGATCTCTTACCCGAAAATTCTTGGGAACTCGATTACTCTCTTACTTTAGCCCTATACTCTTTATCTGTAGAATCGGCTTATCTAAATAGTGATTTCGAGGGAATAGAGAAGTTGGCAACTCTTGTAGAACATCGCGCGGCCACCCTTCTCGATCGCATCAAAGTCTGCGAAATCAAAATCCAAGCGCGCTCTGCACAAAATAAACTCACCGAAGCCGTCGCCATCGGTCACGCTGTTTTAGAGCAGTTAGGCGTGAGTTTTCCCGAGACAATCGCCCCTGCGGACATTGAGAACGGTTTCCAAGCGATCGATCGCCATTTGACAGATGCAGCCATTGAAGCGTTAATCGACTTGCCCCTGATGAAAGACCCCGAGAAACGAGCGGCAATGCTGATTCTCACGAATATCTTTATCCCGGTTTATATTACCGCTCCCGAACGACTGCCTTTACTGGTTTGCCAACAAGTGCTTCTTTCCTTACAATACGGGAATGCGCCGGAATCGGCAGTGGCTTACACGAATTACGGTTTGATTTTATGTGGGGTTATCGGCGATATTGACAAAGGCTATCGCTTCGGAAAACTGGGCTTAGCCGTTTTAGATCGACTTCATATTA
>JBFRWJ010000096.1:0-6748 GCA_051439525.1 Spirulina sp.
CTTGGTGGTAGCGATCGGTTGTCCATTTGTAGGCAGTGAGGGTCATTTCAACGAACAACGAACGATGAGCAATCTTATTTTAGTCGATTGTCATAATTTTTATTTTAGCGATCGCGTTATTCCATCGACCTTTGGAATGCGGGCTCAATTTTTATCAACTCTTCCGTGTTTGCAGAGATCGATTTAGTCAATTTTTATCAACTTTTCTATATTTGCGAGAGAAAATTCCCGAGTCACACTAGAAGTATCAATGCAGCTCGACGGATTCGCTCACAGACGTTGCATTATCTGCATTTACTCTCTTTGAGGAAACATTGATGCCATCGATATCTCTAGAATCTCCGATCGCGACCCAACCCGCTCAATTGAGGACGTTTTTAGATATTCTGCACGATCGCGCCCGCTTTCAACCGGAAAAATGCGCCTATCTCTTCCTGAAAAATGGGGAAATTGAAAGCGATCGCTTAACCTACCGAGAATTATGGGAAAAGGCAAGTAAGATTGCTGCTTCTCTCCAAGATTGTCAAGGGGAACGCGCTCTTCTCATCTATTCTCCCGGATTGGAGTTTATCGAGGCGTTCTTTGGCTGTCTCTTGGCTGGAGTGGTTGCGGTTCCGGCTTATCCCCCCCGACGCAATCAAAAACTCTCGCGGTTGCTCTCCATTATTGAGGATGCCGGAACGACGATCGCCCTAACGACGGAGAACTTGCTCGATAATATTAAGGAGCGTTGGACTGAAGAACCCGTCCTGGCCCAATTAAACTGGTTGGCGACGGATGCAAGTTTCCTCGGTGTGGGTTTCCCGACCCCGAAACTGGAACAAATGCCCGATATTCCCCCCGACGCCCTCGCTTTTTTGCAATATACCTCCGGCTCCACGGGAAAACCCAAAGGGGTGATGGTCAGCCATGGTAACTTAATGGATAATGAAGCCGCGATCGCCCGAGCCTTCAATCACGACGACAATACCATTTTTGTGGGGTGGTTGCCTCTGTTTCACGATATGGGACTGATTGGGAATGTCTTACAACCTTTCTATCTCGGCACTCCCAGTATTTTAATGTCCCCCTTCTCCTTTCTGCAAAAACCCGTGCGTTGGTTGCAAGCGATTAGCAAATATCGAGCCACCACCAGTGGCGGACCCAACTTTGCTTATGATTTCTGCGTTGAGAAAATCAAACCCGAGCAGTTAGAAAACCTCGATCTGAGCAGTTGGCAGGTGGCCTTTAATGGGTCAGAACCCGTGCGTGCCAATACCTTAGAACAATTCAGTGCCAAATTTGCCCCCTATGGTTTTCGCCAACAGGCATTTTATCCCTGCTATGGGATGGCAGAAACCACGCTATTTGTCACCGGGGGACGAATGGATACGAAACCGACGATTAAAAACTTTGACGCGACAGCTTTAGAGCAAAATCGGGCCGTCGAAAAACCCCTCTCCGACGCATCTTCTCGTCTTTTAGTGAGTTGCGGTTGGTCTTGGTTAGATCGTCCGGCGATCGTGGTCGATCCTCATCAATTAACCCGTTGTCGCGACGGAGAAGTGGGGGAAATTTGGCTCTCGGGAGCCAGTGTCGCCCGAGGATATTGGCAGCGCGATGACGGGACATTCCAAGGCACTCTCGCGGATACGGGAGAAGGTTCTTTTTTACGCACGGGAGATTTAGGGTTTCTCTGGAAAGGAGAGTTATTTATTACGGGTCGCCTCAAGGAAGTTCTCATCATCCGCGGCCAAAATCATTATCCCCAAGATCTTGAATTTACCGTCCAACAAAGTCATCCCGCTTTGAAAATGAACGGGGGAGCCGCATTTACCGTCGAGATTAATAGTGAGGAACGATTGATTGTGGTGCAAGAAGTGAAGCGCACCTATCTAAAAACCTTCGATCGCGATGAAACGATCCGTGCGATGAATAAAGCCGTTACTGCGCAACACGGGTTAGATATTCATACGGCAGTTTTCGTGAAACCCGGAACCGTCCCCAAGACCTCGAGCGGCAAAATTCAGCGTCGCACCTGTCGGCAAAACTTTCTCAATTCACAATTCTCTATTCCCAATGATAGTCTGTGAATTTTGAATTCAAAAAATGCTCGACTCGTCGATTGCATAGAACAGTAATTGTCACAGAATACAACCCAAGCAAACCACAAACAATAGGAGAATCAATCATGTTGGCAACTCAAGTTACAAACGTACAAGAAAAGACAAAAACTGTGGTCGAAATTCAAGAATGGTTGGTCAATTATATGTCCGATTTTTTGGAAATTGAAACAACGGCGATCGATCCGACTCGTTCTTTTGACGAATATGCTTTAAATTCCAGTGCTGCGATCTACTTAACGGGAGAATTAGAAGAATGGTTGGGCTATGAATTAGAACCCACCTTACTTTATGAATACTCGACAATTGCAGAACTTTCCCATCATCTCGGCTAAGCGATCGATTGCACCTTAAAACCATCTTTCATTCATTGTTCTTCACTTGAGATTCATCATGACAGCAATTGCTACTCGTCCGACACCGAAAACTGGAAAAAATCCTCTCAAAACACTGACCAAAAACTACCAAAATAATCTAAACTCTGATTATACCGAGAAAATGCAGAGTTTCGCTCGAGATTTTCAGTATCATCAAAATAAAGAGGTCTATTGGAGCGATCCGCAATTTTCTTTGTTCTTTGGAACTCCGCTATACGAACAGTCTTCACCTACGCAAAAACTGGCTCTGAATCATTTGTTGTGGACTTTATTTTATAAAATCATTGCCGACAGCGAAATTGAAGTCACTCATTATAATTTGATTACGGCTGGAACGCTTTTGGCAGGAAATCCAGAGTATCAAATAATTGCAGAACAATTGAAGCATGAAACAGAGCAAGAGCGAGTTCACATTCATTCTTTTTACCAAGTTGGTTACAAAACCCAGAAAATACTATTGGGTAAACCTAAAAATTCAAACCAAGGCAAGAATCGTCAACATATTTTCAAAGGAGAGAACCGAGAAAATCCTATCTATTCAATCGTTGAAAAACTGTTACCGAAACAAGGACAATACAAGTCCACTTACTTTCAAGAACTCTCAGCTAAAAACGTTTCTTTTGTGACACCAACTCAAGGATTTTTTAATGGGTTCAAAGGAAAAATGCCACGATTTTTACTAGAACTTCTGGTGCGACATTGGGGAGGATCTCCTTTTCTAGCTTGTAATTTTTATGGCGTGCGCTATCTCGCTAATCTTGCCTTAAAAAATTACGAATATCAAATCGTAACTTACTACAAGAAACGACAGAAGCAAGGGGATATTGTTCCTATTCCCAGTGCAATTTCTCACTCTCATTTCTTAGATGAGGCTTTCCATACGACCACTTCATTATTTATCGGTCGAGATCTATATCAACAATTTTTTTTACCTTCTAAGTATGAAAAACTTGTTGCCAATTTAGCATTTTACTTCATCCAACGAGAAAATTTTTCCGAGCTTTCTGCAATTTTACCCAATCAATTTACGACTCATCCCAGTCTCTTATCTTACGCTTACCAAATTTTACAGAGTCCGGTGTTTGAATTCTCTTCTCGAGAGGCAATCCATTGGCTAGAAACATGTTTGTGTCAAGAACATGAAGGATTTCATACTAATTTGAAGCTGCATCAAAATTTACTTCATGATTTTCGTCACTTTGCGTCTAAACTCGACTATTTATGGTCGATTAATCGGGAAATGCGTCTCATGGCGGCGGGAGGTTCTATTCCCAAAGCGATCGCGCAAAACCAAAAAGTATTTCAACAATTCGCTCAGTCTCTTTAAGTCCTAAAAAATCAAGGATATTTCATCCTCGCAAAAAAGTCCACCAATGCTATTTGCTTAAGGACAAGCAAAAGCAATCGAGTCACACCAACAAGAGTTCACAAAGGGTAAACATCATGGCTAAAAATCTCCACGCTCATTGGATCAAGACTGTTGATAAACTCATGCAAAATGGGGTCAATCGCGGTTTAAATCATCACTTCACTGAAGATGATTCTCTGCATGGTCGAATTATTTCTCTTCAATCTCGCAGTTATGTTAATTTTGGCTCTTGTAGTTATTTAGGACTGGAACAACATCCCGCCTTAATTGAAGGCGTTATCGAAGCCGTTCAGAAATACGGAACGCAATTTTCGTCTTCTCGAACCTATGTTGCCGTGGGACTTTATCAACAACTGGAAACCTTATTACAAAAAATCTTCGATCGCCCGGTTTTAGTGGCAGCCAGTACCACTTTAGGACATTTATCTGCCTTACCGACGTTAATCGGAGATAATGATTGCATTCTCCTCGATCATCAAGTCCATTCTAGCGTGCAAATGGCCGCACAAATTCCCAAGTCTCGGGGGGTTCGCGTTGAGGTGATTCGTCACAACCAGATGGCACAACTCGAAGAAACCATCCAGCAAATTAAAAACAAATACGATAAAATTTGGTACTTGGCTGATGGAATTTACTCGATGTATGGAGATGCCGCACCCCTACCGGAATTAGTCCGTTTATTGGATACTTACGAGCAATTTTATACCTACATTGATGACGCTCACGGCATGAGTTGGACGGGGGAAAATGGCAGGGGTTACGTTCGCAGTCAAATCGAACATCACCCGAAAATGGTATTAGCAGTTTCCCTCAATAAAGCCTTTGCCAGTGCGGGAGGTGCATTAGTGTTTCCCAATGAAACCTTTGCCAGTCAAGTCAAAAATTGCGGGAGTACGATGATTTTCTCCGGACCCGTACAACCTCCCATGTTAGGCGGCGCGATCGCTTCAGCAAAACTTCACTTATCCGATCGCATGGAAACCTATCAAAATCAGTTAGCCGAACTCATTAGTTACACCAATCAGAAAATCGCTGAATTCAATTTACCGCAAGTTGAAATTAACAACAGTCCCATCTTTTTTATCCCGGTGGGTTTGGTCAAACCGACTCAAAGTTTCGTCGGTAAAGTGATTGAAGAGGGTTTCTTTGTCAATGCTGCTGGATTTCCCGCGACACCCATGAAACAAGGAGGAATCCGCTTTACTCTCACTCGCCATATTTTAAACAGCGATATCGATCGCTTGCTCGAGCGCATTGCTGACCATTACTCCTCGATTTTACAAGAGTACGGTTTCAGCGCGGGAGATGTCGCGAAAAACTTCAATATTCCTGAATTTGCGGTGAAATCCCCTCAAAAAACATCCCTACACATTGTTCCCCAAGGGAATATTAAGCCCAAACTGAATGTTCAATTCACGCGCAATCTCTCAGAACTTAACGCCGAGGAATGGGATAATTTATTTGCAACAAAAGGGAACTTTACCTACACCAATTTGGAACTATTCGAGGGAATTTTTACCGCCAAAGAGAACGACCCCGAAAATCAATGGGACTTCTTCTATTTTATCGTGCGAGACGACCAAAATAAGATTGTTTTAGCCACGTTTTACAGTTGTGCCAAAATTAAAGAAGATATGTTTTCTGCCGGTGACGTGTCCCGCAAAGTCGAGGAAATTCGCCATCGGGATCCCGACTATCTCACCACCAAAGCCGTCATGTTGGGATGTTTGATTTCTAAAGGGGAACACCTTTATTGCGATCGACAGCATCCGGACTGGAAACAAGCACTTCGCTTGCTCACAGACCAAATTTCTCTGACCGTGAAAGAATATCAAGCCTCTCAGGTGTTATTGCGAGAATTCCCGATGAACGATGATGAGGAACTCAAAAACACCATGTTCGATCTGGGTTTTGTCCAGTTACCTTTACTGGATGTTTGTCTCATGAATGACTTATCTTGGAACAGTCATGACGAGTATATGAAGCGATTGGGACGCAAATATCGCTACAACGTGAAAAAAGAAATTCTGGCCTATGAATCGCAATTTAAACGGGTTGTAGATTCTCCCATGTCAGAAGCCGAAATTCGCCACAGTTACGACCTCTATTGCCAAGTTCATCAAAAAGCCTATGAATTAAACGTGTATCGCCTTCCTTTTGCCTTTTTTGAAGCGATGTGCCACCATCCTTCCTATGATGTCATGCGACTTTATCTCAAAGACGATCCCATCGCGATCGCGGCGGAAAAACCCGTAGCGGTGATGTTTAGTTTTGTCAATGCGGGGATTTATTCGGCTTTAATGGTCGGACTGGACTATGAATATGTCATGTCTCACAACATTTACAAACAAATTCTCTATCAAACCGTCCAGCGATCGCGACAACTCGAATGCAAGACGCTAGATTTAGCCTATACGGCAGTTCTGGAAAAGAAAAAAGTGGGTGCGCGACCTTATCCTACCTGTGCTTACGTCCAGTCTCTCGATCGCTACAGTCAAGCGGTATTGGAATCCATGACCGCTTAAGATTGGCCTCTCATGTTGCCCCTTGACATCCTCTCCCGCTAGAATCTTTGATTTAGCGGGAGATTCCTAACCTCGCGACTTCCTCAATGCTGCCCTAAAAATGACTGATAATCGCTTTGGCAAACTCAGAACATTTTAAGGGTTCGGCGGGAGGATCCATCAAGCGTGCCAGATCGTATGTGACCTGACGATTGGCGATCGCGGTACTGATGCCCTTCGTAATTAAATCCGCCGCTTCCTGCCAACCCATGAACTCGAACATCATCACCCCCGAGAGAATCACCGAACTGGGATTGATTTTATCGAGTCCCGCGTGTTTGGGAGCCGTGCCGTGAGTTGCCTCGAAAATCGCACAACTGTCCCCAATGTTGGCAC
>JBFRWJ010000097.1:0-9815 GCA_051439525.1 Spirulina sp.
ATTGGGAGGAAGTTGGGAGCTTTGGGCTTGGGGAGAGAGAGGGATTTCGCGATCGCCGATCCGCACGACTACCCGCGCCCTCGGGGCTGCGATCGCGCCAAAACAGATCGGCTCTCCGGGTAATCGAGCAATATCTCGCGCTGGTGCGAGGGAATCAGGCGCAAAATTTGCTCCCGTGGGAATGACCGGGCGATCGCTTTTTCGGGTCACGGTCACGCGAATTTCTTCTCTCCCGTAGCGCAACACAAAATTATTTGCCCCCAACCGCAACGGGAAACTCGGAGCAAAATGCCCGGCGGGACTGCGCTGAATGTCTCGCCCGTTAATCGATACGTTTCCTTCCGGTGCAGCCGTACCGATCAAAAAGATGCGTTCTGCTGTCGTTTGGTGGTCGGTGGGAGGATATGCCAAAAATAAAGACTCCGCCCGAGCGGGTACGACGATCGCGAGCATTGGTGCGAGGACGATCGCGACCCCCAATCCATAACCCAAATTTTTTAATCTTCCCAAGATCTCCCTCCTTGCTCTCATCTTTTCCTACCCTACACCCCAAACCCTGCCCGCATTTCCCCCTATTTCTGAAAAAATAGATTAAAAATTGTAAAGAATAGACAATATTTCTTATAATTTGTTTACTATAACAAGCGCATTAAATCTTGCCGATGCACAAAATCTTTATCAAACGCCTATTTATCTCCTTAGTGGCTTGTGTTGCTGCCTTGTCAGTGTGGTTCGTCGCGCCCGATGCCAATGCAGTTAACAATCCCGAACTCCTCCCCGATCTACAAACGCCCATTGTCGATCTGGCCAACCTGCTGCCCGACCTGCAAGAAAAATCTTTAATCGATCGCTTAGAACAATTTGAGCGGGAGACGGGGTGGAAATTGCGAGTCCTCACCCAAAACGATCGCTCTCCCGGTCGTGCGGTAAAAAACTATTGGGGACTCGACGATCGCAGCGTCCTCCTCGTTGCCGACTCCCGGGGGGGAAATCTGCTGGCCTTCAGTGTTGGGGATGATGTTTACGAATTCATGCCCCGAACCTTTTGGATTGAATTACAAACGCGATTCGGCAATCTCTACTACGTTCGCGACAATGGGGAAAATACCTCGATCGTTAACGCGATCGACACGGTTGCCACCTGTTTGACCGATGGGGGCTGCAATGTTGTCCCCGGATTGCCGAGAGAGCAGTGGATTCTGACCCTCGTCACCTCCGTACTCGGCGGTCTCGTTTGCGGATTTGCTGCCATTCCTCGCAAAGAAGGTCAAATCGTCGCTTGGCAGTGGGCTTTGATTTTCTCTCCCCTGTGGGGAATTTTATTCCTTGCCTTTGGCATCGGCCCTGTAGTCAGTCGCACTGCGGATTGGTTGCCCTTATTTCGCAATTGTATCGGTTTTGCTTTAGGGGTTGCGGTTGCCTATCTGTCTCCTATCGTTAATGCTTCAACCATGTCGGAAACGTAATGGGAAAGGAGGAAGGATCGAGGATGAGAGGCAATCCGCCCATCCTTCAATCCTCTCATCCCGCTCTTTTGTAAAGAAAAGTAAAGAAATATTTGCTTTTTGTTAAATTCAGTGGATTTAACAATAACTTAGTGCATTGCGTTCAAATTGTCTTGAATCTCTGAAACCATTGCCATTGCGCGAAATAATTTGGTAAGAATTGATAAGATTATGAGAACGAAAGACCCCAACTCCTTTATTATTGGGGTTAAGCTTTGTAAAAATTCGATAAGATTACGGAGGTTTTAACTTGGCTATTCCTCTACTTAACTACGCTCCAAAATCCCAAAACGGGCGAGTTACAGGTTATGACGTGGGAGGCGACGAGCAACCCAAAATTTTCTCATCAGAAAATGTTCTCTCTCCGGGAGATATGGGGGATCTGATCGAAGCGGCCTATCGCCAGATTTTCTTCCATGCTTTTAAATGCGATCGCCAAACCTTTTTAGAATCTCAGCTTCGTTACGGTCAGATTACAGTACGGGAATTCATTCGAGGACTGTTGCTGAGCGACACCTATCGGCGGAGTTTCTATAACCTGAACAGCAATTATCGCTTTGTCGAACAAACGGTTCAGAGGGTTCTCGGACGGGATGTTTACAGCGAGCGCGAAAAAATTGCTTGGTCAATTGTTGTTGCCACCAAAGGACTGCCCGGCTTCATTGATGATTTACTCAACACCGATGAATACCTTGAAAATTTTGGTGACGATACCGTTCCCTATCAACGTCGGCGCGTGCTGGCCGGACGGGAAACGGGAGAAACTCCTTTTAACATCCAATCTCCTCGTTATGATGCCTACTATCGTTCGATTTTGGGCTTCCCGCAAGTGATTTGGCAAACGACGGTACGGAGCTACATTCCCCAAGACAAGAAGCCGAAAGCTGGCGATCCCGCTCTTTATCTGGGTATCGCTCGCGGCCTCAACAATGCCAAAGGGGCTTTACCGACTCGAGTTTCTACGGCCAATATCAATTTGGGATCCGTTCCCTATCGCAAGTTTGACGGTCCGATCGGTCCGACTTCTACCCGCGAAACGGTTCAAGTTTAAGAGCAATTCCTGCTCCTCTGCTGACTTGTTGCTAACAAGTCATTAAAAAAATTGGGGAAGTCGTGAATTGGCACAATAATGGTTGGCGATCGCCGAGGTTATTCTGTCGATTGATGACTTCCCCATTAATATTTGTTCAACACCCTCGCTTGCGGAGAAGATCGAGCAATTTTGTAAAGTCCGAGGGGAGGGGCGCGATCGCCTCGATCGCTTCTCCAGAAAGGGGATGTTGCAAGCACAACCGATGGGCGTGCAAGACTTGACCGGATAAGTTGACTCCGAGCGAACGCTTGGAACCATAGGTTGGATCGCCAACGAGGGGATAACCGCAATAGGCGCTATGAACGCGAATTTGGTGCGTGCGCCCGGTTTCCAAGCGAAACTGCATGAGGGTATAATTGCCCAACCGTTCGAGGATTTGCCAGTGAGTCACCGCCGATCGCCCGCCGCGTTCCTCGGGAACGACGGCCATTTTTTTGCGATCGCGCAAATGGCGACCGATGGGGGCATCAATGACACCTTCTGGGGTTTTGGGTACGCCACAAACAATGCCCAGATATTCTCGACGTGCGGTTTTCTTTTGAATTTGTTGCTGTAGGTGTTGGAGGGCAAAATCGGTTTTCGCCACTACGATCGCCCCTGTCGTATCTTTATCCAAGCGATGAACGATTCCCGGACGTTCGACTCCCCCGATCCCTGCTAAGTCTTGACAGTGATGCAGCAGCGCATTAACCAACGTACCACGATCGTGACCCGGAGCTGGATGAACGACCAGTCCTGCCGCTTTATTCACAATAATAATCGTACTATCTTCGTATAGAATATCGAGGGGAATGTTCTCGGGTTTTAGGGTTAAAGAAGGTTCGGGATCCCCCAAGTGCAAACTGACGCGATCGCCGCAATGAACCCGTGTTTTTTTGCTCCTGCAAATTTCTCCATTGAGATACACCCGTCCCCCTTCGATCGACTTTTGCAAGCGCGATCGGGTTAGATCGGGCAATTGCTGTGCCAACCAACGATCCAAACGTTCTTTATTGTTCGTAACGTAGAAATCCATATCTGAAATCTCAATCGGCAAACTGACCGGAAAACAATTGATGTATTGAGAGAGAGTCGGGTTAAAAATTGATGGAAAAGTCAGTGTTTTTACCAGTATACTATTCTTAAGTTAACAAGTCATGAACGCTCCTACTGGCAATTATTCTTCCGGTCTCCATTTCACAAGCAAATTCATCCTGCAAATTGATAGAAATCGTCTCGCTCTGCGATCGCCGTCAACATTTAGGTCGATCGAATTCACGGGTTTTGTAAGCAAGCGATCGCATCGTACTCCGTAAAAATACGGGATGATGAATCCTAGAGGAAAACACAATAGAATCCCAAAAAAATGTTGCTCGAAGTCCCATCAATTCAATTGCAACTGATTCCCGGTGCAATCGCAGAAATTCATGCCTCTACGACAGAAACAGGTGTACTTACCGTCGCCGATCGCTATGGTTTGATGGCAGCCGTCATGGATGAATCCTTGACCGAGGAAGAGCGGAAAACCGTGGATCGATTACTCAGAGCCGTTCTCCGGGGACGGATTAAGTTAAGTTAATGGCTATTTTTTCCGTCTTGACTTGCGCCGTTTTTTCTGAGGGTTGCCTTGGGGGAGTAATGCTTTTAAGCCCTTGCGTTTGAGACGTTTATAAGTCGAACCCATCCAGTCGGTTAGGGAATGACTCATGGCGCCTAATTCCAAACCTATGAATAAAGCGATCGCTTCCCCTGAAAAACGCTGGAGCATTTGGAGACTGAGGCGAACAAAATGCTGCCAATTCCAAGCAAATCCCCACAGGAGTTGAGCGATCGCAACGCCAAAAATCGCGATCGAACTCGCAAGAACCAATAAATACAATAACCGCAACGTCGTGCCGATCAATAAACCGTGAGAGAGTCGAGAACGATGCTTTAATGTCTTTTGATAAGGAATCCAAATCCAGCGCAGCCATCCCCATCGTTTAAACTGAACGGAGTGAATATCGAGATCGGGGCCAAACATTAGACCGCTAAAGAGGAAACCCGCCGCAGCCAGCAGAGTTAACTCGCCACTCCGAGTTAATGAAAAAGTCAGGAGGACAAACCAAGGAAGACACCAGAGAGTAATGCGATCGTGAGTTCGACCGGAAGGCATTTGAACTTTTGGGGCAATAATATGTTATCCTAAACAATATATGGTAGCGGGCGGTTAGCTCAGTTGGTAGAGCGCCTGCCTTACAAGCAGGATGTCACTGGTTCGAGTCCAGTACCGCCCATTTCTTGTACTATACCCGTACTCCCAAAAACGCGATCGCTGCCAAGTAAATTGATGGTTGGACATTGTTATGCGGTTGATTTCCCCCCGTATATCCTGTGGATGAAGGGCTCGGGTGAAACCCCAATGCTGAGCCATTGGCAGCTATCACCCACCGGCAAAAATCGAGGCAGGAATTAGTAGTACAGGAAAAGCTGAAAGGGTTGTGGAGAGAGAGAAGCCCTCGACGAGGATTGAACTCGTGACCTCACCCTTACCAAGGGTGCGCTCTACCACTGAGCTACGAGGGCAATAAATTTGATTGAATGAGTTTCGTGGTGGGCCGAGTTGGATTCGAACCAACGTAGGCGTAGCCAGCGGATTTACAGTCCGCCCCCATTAACCACTCGGGCATCGACCCTTGAATGACCACGATTAAGGATTATAGCACGGAATTTTGTAAAATGGGCAAGTTTAGGATAATTATTTTCTCGAGGCGCGATCGCCGTGGAAATATTTCCCCGTTGCCCCAAAATAAAGTAGGGATGCGATCGCTATCCCTACCTGAAAAACCTATTCGGGAATCTGGCAAAATGTTGCGTTCCCGACAGCCCTTCCCCGTTTTCTCCCAATCAGCGATCGCTTAAACCAGGTAAGCCGCTTTTAAAGCCCAGATAATCAAGAAACTAATGCTGCCAAAAACCAACAAGGAGGAAATCAAGACTACAATGGGCTTGTCAGCATTTTTAAACTTCATTATGCCGCGATTGAGGTCGGACATCGCTTTATCTTAGAACTCTACTCTTGTAAGCTAGCAAGTTCTGCATCTGAATGACGGCAATCTTTAGGAAGTCTTTCGTCCTCACCTCGGGAGGTGCTATTGGAATTTGTTATCGCCATCGCGATCGCGACCCTCGGACTCATTTTCGTGGAATGGGGATTGCGCTTTTTCTTCGGTTTCGGCAATCCTTTACTTTATATTGCCGACGAGAAAATCGGCTATTTACTGGCACCCAATCAACGGGTGCGACGCATGGGTAACCGGATTGAAATCAATCAATATTCCATGCGTTCCCCCACCGTTCCCCCCACACCGTCTCCAGAAACCTTAAGGGTGATGCTGGTGGGAGATTCGGTGGCGAATGGGGGATGGTGGACGGATGGAGAGCAAACCATTTCTGAATTGATGCGGCAATACTCGCGGGATCGCGGCCACACCCTAGAAGTTTTAAATGCGTCGGCAAATTCGTGGAATCCTCGCAATGAACTCGCTTATCTGCAACGATTTGGCTTATTGGGATCTCGGGTTCTCATTTTGCTCCTCAATACTGACGATCTCTTCGGCACGCCTCCCACTTCCCTTCCCGTCGGACGCGATCGCACCTATCCCCATCGCAAACCTCCTTTAGCCCTTGTTGAAGTTTATACGCGCTTTCTCTCCCGTCCCCAAATCATTCCCGAACTCAAAGCCATTCACAACGAAGGGGGCGATCGCGTGGGCATTAACTTAAAAGCGATTGAAGAGATTGCCGCGATCGCCGGTCGCAACAAGGCTGAATTTTTGCTTGCCCTGACTCCCCTCTGGCGCGAAATCGAACCGGGTTCGCGAGACTACGAAAAAAAGGCACGTCAGCGATTGCTGGAATTGACGCGCGATCGAGGCATGAATTACCTCGATTTTCTGCCTCTGTTTAATTCCCTCGAAAATCCGAAAATCCTTTATCGCGACCATATTCATCTCAGTCCGGCAGGCAATGAACGAGTCGCGCGATCGCTCTTTGAGGGCATCCGCGAGTTAGACTTTTCAGAAGGAGACAATACTTCTGAAATGTAACACCTTTAGGAAACTGGGAGGGATTGAGGGGAATGAATTTCCCAATCTGATGCGTTCCACACGGTGCCATCTAAAGCCATATGTTCGATTGAACTGGCAAGGCGCAAGGCTTTAAGGGCTTGTTCTCCTCCCACGGAAGGTTGATCGCCCCCCCGCACGCAGGTGACAAAATGTTCTAATTCGGCGTGAAGGGGTTCGATATTACTGGTATAAACCTTTTCGATCGAACCATCTTGACGATAAAGAACTTGACCGTAATCCGTCATGCAATTTGCCGTTGTTTGCCGATGAATTAAAATCTCGTTGTTGAGAAAATCCGCTTCCGTTAAAGAGTTTTTACAGTGGGCGGTAATGCGACGAATTTTGCGATGGGTGACTTTACTTGCCGTGAGTGTCGCCACCATGCCATTGTCAAATCCTAAAGTGGCCGTCACGTAATCGAGATAACCGGAATCGGAAGCACGACTACCACTGGCGGTTAATTTGACCACCGCCGCATTGGCTAATTCCAATAATAAATCGATGTCGTGGATCATCAAATCCAAAACCACAGAAACATCATTGGCGCGATCGGAATAGGGACTCATGCGATCGGCTTCAATGGCGAGCAATTCTTCAGTTTTGAGAACTTTACTCAGTTCTTGGAAGGCGGGGTTAAACCGTTCGATATGACCCACCTGTAGGATACAGTTGGATTCCGCCGCCGCATTCACTAAAGATTCTGCCTCGGCAATGTTTGCTGCGATGGGTTTCTCGACGAGAATATGAACGCCTGCATGCAAGCATTCCATCCCGACTCGATGGTGCAAGCGAGTTGGTACTGCCACGCAAACGGCATCGACATGGGGAAGTAGGGCGTGATAGTCTTCAAAAAAACGAACGCGATATTTGCTTGCCGTATCTAAACCCCGTTCCACATTAATATCGGAAACCCCCACCAGTTCCACATCTTTGAGCAAACTGAGAACGCGAGTGTGGTGCTGTCCCATATTCCCCACGCCAATTACGCCGATGCGAATGGGTTGCAGGGGGGAACGCGTTACTTTTCCGTTTGGATTTCCTTCTGCTCTCGGCTCTTGCACTCCTTATAGCCTCCTCTACGATTGGAATTGAGTTTTTGGCCTGCGCCCTCTTATCCATCCAGATAGTACCACAGCAGACTTAAAGATGAAGAAATCAAAAATTTTTGCTGCTAACTGCGCTCCTGATGATAGAAAAGCGCCGATCGAACAGCAATGCTAGAAAAGCAAAGATCGAAAAGTCAAAAGGATTTCCTCAAGATTCAGTCCACACGAGCCGCAAGGCCAAGAAAGCAAAACCGATCGCAGCTCCTGCTTTTAACAATCGCGTGGGTAGTATCTGCGCGGCTCCTGCACCTACCACAACCCCGATAAAACTGGCCAAAACTAACGCCGTCACCGTTCCCAAAAATACCGCCCGAGGCGAGTGAGAACTCCCACTGAGAGCGATCGCAGCTAACTGGCTTTTATCGCCGATTTCTGCAAAAAATACCGTGATAAAACTCAATCCTAATAATTGCCAATCCATTTTTAAGAACAACCGCTTTATATCACAAAAAAAAATGGACGCAACGGGTCTCAAACCACTAACCTCTACGAGATCAACGTAGCACGTCATTTTTTACTGTCCATCTATATCAATACTTTCAGACATCTTACCACAATCTGAATCTAACGGTTCGGATGCGCGATCGCGTTTCTCTTCCCATTAATTTCCGAAAAAGTCCCCCTTACCAAGCAGGGGGTTTTAGGGGGATTGCGATCGCTAAACTTTAGCACGTTTGAAGGCTTCGTCTAAGATTTCCGAAAGGGTGGGATGAGTGTGGACGTTAAAGGCGAGGTTTTGGACAGCTTGGTGTTGCGCGATCGCGTTGGCGGCTTCTTGAATCAGATCCGCCGCGTGCAAGCCAATGATATGCACTCCGAGCAATTCTCCCGTATCTTTACGGTAAATAATTTTGGCGATGCCGTCGGTTTCTCCTTCTGCTAATGCCTTAGAATTGCCCTTAAAATAGGTTCTCGCCGTCGCAATGGCAAATCCTTCTTTTTCTCCCAATTCCTTGGCTTGGGGTTCGCTTAACCCCACATAGCTGATTTCCGGATGGGTAAAGGCGGCGGCGGGAATACTGCGATAGTCGATGGTTCTTTCTTGACCGCAAATATTTTCGACCGCAACGATCCCTTGAGCTGAGGCCGCATGAGCCAACATCATTTTACCCGTGGCATCCCCGATCGCCCACAGATGCGGTACGGGTTGACCATCCTTCAGCACTTCCATTTTATCGTTGACTTCAATAAAGCCCCGGCGGTTCGTTTCGACGGCGATCGTTTCCAAACCGAGGTTTTTCGTGGCGGGAATGCGTCCGGTAGCCACCAAACAGGCATCAACTTCTAAAATATCGAGGGTTTCTTTGGTTTTTGCGTCGGCGAGTTCGATAATCACGGGAGATCCGGGGGTAACTTTCTTGGCTAAAGTCCCGCTATAAGTCTCGATATCTCGAGGTTTGAGGAGAACCCGTTCGGCAATTTTAGCAATATCGGGATCGAAACCGGGCATTAAGACATCTAATGCCTCGATCATGGTAATTTCGCAACCCAAGGCGGAGTAAATATCGGAGAATTCTAAGCCGATATAGCCGCTTCCGATAATGGCCACCCAATCGGGCAGATATTCTAATTTAATGGCATCATCGCTGGTAAATACGGTTTCTCCGTCGAGTTCGATACCGGGAGGGACGAAGGGAATGGAACCCGTAGAGAGGATGATATCTCGGGCGGTAATAAATCTTTCTTCGTTGTCGGTTTTGACAGAAACCTTTTGTTCTCCGGCAATTTTCCCCCAACCGCGAATGGTTTCGACTTTCAGGCGGGTCAAACTATTGGTCAGATCGCTCTTGATTTTATCGACGAGATTGGTGGCGTGGTCTGCGATCGCCTGTCGGTCAAAAGCGACGCTTCCCAGTTGAATGCCCATTGCTTGCAGGTGTTGGGTATTATGAAACTCTCGGACTTTCCCGGAGGCGGCGAGGAGGGCTTTTGAAGGGATACAGCCTCGGTTGACGCAGGTGCCGCCCATGTCTGCTGCTTCGATGATGGCGGTCTTTAATCCCAGTTTAACGGCGTGCAGGGC
>JBFRWJ010000098.1:0-3247 GCA_051439525.1 Spirulina sp.
CCATAACCTCGGAAGAGATTTTCCAGTTCTTCGGCGGAGATGCGAGCGAGAATGGTGGGGTTGGCAATCTTGTAACCGTTGAGGTTGAGAATCGGTAAAACCGCCCCGTCGCGAATGGGGTTGAGAAACTTATTCGAGTGCCAAGCCGTTGCAAGGGGTCCCGTTTCCGCTTCTCCGTCCCCGACCACGCAAGCCACCAGTAAATCGGGATTGTCAAAAGCTGCCCCATAAGCATGAGAGAGACTGTAACCCAATTCGCCTCCCTCGTGAATGGATCCCGGAAGTTCGGGGGTGCAATGACTGCCGATCCCTCCCGGGAAAGAGAACCACTGGAAGAGTTTGGTCATCCCTTCTTCGTCTTCGCTTTTGTCCGGATAAACCTCGGAATAAGTGCCTTCGAGATAGACGGGGCCGATAACCCCGGGGGCACCGTGACCGGGTCCGGCCATGTAAATGGCGTTGAGATCGTACTTATTAATCAGCCGATTGAGATGGATGTAGCTGAAACTCAAGGCAGGGGAAGCACCCCAGTGACCTAATAAACGATGTTTAACGTGTTCTTTTTTTAATGGTTCTTTGAGTAAGGCATTTTCGCGCAAATAAATCATCCCCACGGCTAAGTAATTACAAGCTCGCCAGTAGGCATGAATTTTACGCAATTCTTCAGGAGAAAGCGTTTCCGAAGTCGCGGTGGGTTTAATCGGAGTTTGTGTCATGACAATAAAATGGAATTGAGAGGAAATGAACGGAAAAGATCGTGCCGCAGGAGTAACAAAAGTCAACTGCGCCTGCACTATTTTTGGAGGTTTGTTCCCCGCCCATATCTTTTCAACAGGCTTTGCCAATGTCATCCCTCCGAGCGAGGGAATATGAGGGGGAGCGATCGCACCGACGAACTGCAAACTTTTTCTCGGGCTAACCCTAGCGAATTTGGAGAAATCAGCAGGTTAGTTTAAGAAAAGGTTATCGATAAATTGAAAATCATTTTGAGTTTAAACCTAGGGTAAAGTATAGCGCTCGATCGCTATCCGATCGCGTCGTTTTTTTCAGATTTTCTTTATATTTTGTCTGCAAAATAGCAGGAACGGTATGGATCAAGGATCTGCCAGAAATGGAGCAATCAAAAATTATGGACGATCGTTCGATCGCGGTAAAATTTTATACAGCCTTTGAGAGCAATCGAGAAATATCTCGATCGGAAAAAATCCCGCTCTCTCTAGGTTTTGAGGGTTGTCCTCATCTCCTATTCCGAAAGGAGTAGGAGAGAGCGATCGCCGGATTTTGGAGACAGTTGCCTATCTCCCCTTTCCCTGCTATAAAACTTGAGAAAGATTCAATTTAACCAAACTTTATTTTTCTTTTCCCACTGCTTAAAAGTGGAGGTCATCCCCCCCGTTCGCAATTGAACCCAATGAATCCAAATTTACCCGAGCGATCTCTTTTAATTCATTCACCATGAGCTTAAACATCTATTTTTTGCGCCACGGAGAAACGGCTTCCAGTCAAACGGGAACCTATTGCGGCAGATTGGATATCGACTTGACCGCAGAAGGGGTACAAATGGCAGAAGATTTTGCCAAAGCCTATCAAGATCTCCCTTGGAAAGTTATTTATTCGAGTCCCTTACAACGGACGATCGCGACCGCTAAACCCCTATGCGATCTCCTCGGGGTGAATATCCAACGGCGACAGGGACTCAAAGAAATTTTTTATGGAGAATGGGAAGGAAAAACCCCTGAAGAAGTGAACCGAGATTTTCATGATGATTATGTCCGGTGGCTGGCGGATCCGGGGTGGAGCAGTCCCACGGGAGGAGAAAAAGGGATTGATATCGCCCGTCGGAGTTCCGAAGTCCTCGAAGAAATCGAACAAACTTATAAAAGTGGTAACGTTTTAGTAGTTTCCCACAAAGCAACGATTCGGATTATGTTATGTTACTTTTTGGGCATTGACGTGGGACGATTCCGCGATCGCATTGCCGTACCCGTTGCCTCGGTTAGCGTTGTGGAAATGACCGAACGGGGGCCGCTCCTCCACAAAATGGGCGATCGCTCTCACTTGCGAGAAGAATTGCGTCAGAGACAAGGGACTTAAATTATGAAAATCTTGGTACTCAATGCGGGTTCCAGCACCCAAAAAAGCTGCCTCTACGACATCCCGGGTGCGAGTTTGCCGGAAGCTCCCCCAGAGCCGTTGTGGGAAGGTTCTCTCGATTGGGGACGAACCGAGGGGACAGCGTTAACAGCAACTGCCAACGGTCTCAAATGCAAACGCTCCCTCAGCACGGACTCGCGATCGCAAGCTCTAGCGGAACTCCTCGACACTCTCACGCAAGGAGATACTGCCGTACTTGAGAACTTAGCAGAGATTGATATCGTCGGGCATCGGGTGGTTCACGGCGGTACCCAATACAGCCAACCCACGCGGATTTCTCCAGAAGTGAAAGCCGCGATCGCTCAGTTAATTCCCCTCGCTCCGGCTCACAATCCGGCCCATCTCGAAGGCATCGAAGCGATCGAGGCAGCATTGGGGGATATTCCGCAACTGGCGGTATTCGATACGGCCTTTCACCGTCAAATCCCCCTCCCCGTCGCCGCTTATCCCATCCCCTACGAGTGGTTGGCCAAGGGCATTCGTCGCTATGGATTCCACGGCATCAGCCATCAATATTGTGCCCGTCGAGCCGCTCAAATTCTCGATCGCCCCCTCGAGACCCTCAAACTCATCACCTGTCATCTGGGCAATGGTGCCTCCCTCGCGGCGGTTGCCAACGGAACGAGTATCAATACCACCATGGGTTTTACCCCCTTGGAAGGGTTGATGATGGGCACCCGCAGTGGGAGCATCGATCCCGCGATCGCCATTTATTTGCTGCGAGAGGAGGGGTTTAGCGCCGATCGCCTCGATCGCCTCTTCAACCAAGAATCGGGATTAAAGGGCATTTTTGGGACATCGGGAGATATGCGAGAAGTCTTGTCCGCCCGGGAAACCGGGAGCGATCGCGCCAAATTGGCCTTTGAGATGTACGTCCAGCGCCTGCGAATGGGAATTGGAGCCATGATAACCAGTCTCGGCGGGTTGGATGGTTTGGTATTTGCGGCGGGGGTTGGGGAGCGTGCTGCTCCCGTGCGAGAGGCTGCCTGTACCGGATTGGAGTTTTTAGGGATTCACTTGGATGAGGAGAAAAACCTCGCTCGTCCCGTCGATGCAGATATCGCCACGACTGACTCAAAAGTGAGGATTTTAG
>JBFRWJ010000099.1:0-10505 GCA_051439525.1 Spirulina sp.
GCCTTACACGGTTCCGGGTTGATTCCTTACGGTGCGACTTTCTTGGTCTTCACCGATTATATGCGCAATGCCATTCGCCTCTCTGCCCTCTCTCACGCAGGGGTCATTTGGGTAATGACCCACGACTCCATCGCCCTCGGAGAAGACGGGCCCACCCACCAACCCGTCGAGCATATCGCATCTTTGCGCCTGATGCCCGGTTTGATCGTGTTCCGTCCTGCGGATGGGAACGAAACCTCTGCGGCTTATAAGGTTGCAGTTGAGAAATCCAAAGGCATCGACGGCAATAAGAAGCAGCCCACCTTATTAGCCTTGTCCCGTCAGGGTTTGCCGAATTTGGATGGCAGTTCCATCGAAAAGGCAGAGAAGGGCGCTTACGTGCTTTCCGATAGCGAAGGTACCCCAGATATTATTCTCATCGGTACCGGCAGCGAAGTAGCACTTTGCGTGGATGCCGCAGAGAAGTTACGGGGAGAAGGAAAGAAAGTTCGCGTCGTTTCTATGCCCAGTTGGGAGATGTTTGAAGCCCAAGATGCGGCTTATCAAGAGTCCGTTTTACCGAAAGCCGTTACGACTCGCTTGGCGGTAGAAGCCGGAGTGAGTTTCGGCTGGGGTCGCTATGCGGGCAGCGAAGAGACTACCATTAGCGTCAATCGTTTTGGTGCTTCTTGTCCCGGTGGTTTGGCCCTCGAGAAGTTTGGCTTCACGGTTGATAATGTCGTGAGCAAGGCCAAGTCTTTGCTGGGTTAAGTTCCTAGATTGAAAGATAAAATAGGGTGGGTTTTTCCTACCCTATTTTTTGTTTTGAGTGCAGAGTCGCGATCGCCTCCCGTGGAAAATGTTAAGATAGCTGTATTCTTAGAATTTTGAGATTTCAAATAGTTGATAAAAAGAGAATTAACAATTTTCGTAACAACAACGCGATCGCTCTTAAAACTCTATTTTTAGATATCTCTCTCAATTTTACATTTAATGACTGCTTCAATTTGTTCTCGTCCCTCTTCTGTATCAGGGAACTTGTACTTGACTCCATTAGGATCGCGACGACTCATCAAAGCACGTAAGGCTTCTTCGTTTCCTTTATGTTTTAACACATAGGCTCTTAATTCAGCCTTCTTCATCGTTTCAAAATTCAGTTTCATTTGGTAAAAACTCCCAATTTCCTTTTGCTTTTCTAGAACACAATGAAGAGCGCGATCGCGCTCTTCATTTCATTACCATTACAAGCAACGCGATCGCGAATATTATTTAAGATTTGGTAAGAAAGGAGTCCACATTCCGTGCAAATCATAGGGAATATGATGAGTGAGATTAAGTTTCGCGATCGCGCCGCGATGTAAATCCCGCGCATCTAAAATAACCAACTGGGAACGATGTTTTGCCCCATCGTACACCATCACCAACAGCCAGCCATCATCTTCGGCTTCACCGTCGGGAGCGGGAACAAAGACGGGCTCTCCTACAAATCCTGTTGGTGCAACACTCCACAATTGTCGTTCTCCTGTTTGCCAATCGGTTTTCATAATCGCTTGTAGGGGCGCATTTTCGTCGATTGCGTGACTTGCTGCCAAATATAAGTAACGATAGGAACGACCGCAGCGATCGCGATGGAGGTGAGGAAATTCGCAACCGCGATCGTCAAGAAGGTGGGCGCGAACGGTTTTACTGGCGCGATCGATGTGGAAGCGATACATTTGTCCCCGGGGATATTGACTGGGGTCAACTTGGCCAAATTCGCGATCGCTATCGAGTTGGGGAAAAGAACTGTAACGGACTGCATCAACCCAAATTTGCCCGTCTTCTTCCCAAGCATTGGCATAGTGGAACACGAAACCCGGATCGGTTTCTAGCACTTCCATGGTGAAGTCGTCGTGACGAGAGATAAGAATAACTTGCGTGGGGCGATGGGGGTGAAACTTGATGCACTGTCCCGCACCTTTAAAGCCCAATCGCATAGATAGTCCATCAATCGTGACGGGATTCTGAAAAAAGATGCAAGTATTGGGAGTAACGGCCATATCGTGGAGGAAAGCAAACCCCGGCAGAATATGGGAATGTTGTTTTAAAAGTTTCCCTCGGCGATCGAACTCAAAGATTTCGATTTTACTCGATAATCCCGTTTTAATACTATAAGTCACTAAGGTTTCTTCGCCATCGTCTCCTTTGATAATTGTAGGGTGGGCGGTTAGGGGTTGACCGGGTTGGAGAATCGATTCGAGAAAGCGATCGCACCCCAGAGTTTCGAGGGTGGCGGGATCGAGGCGATGGGGTTGACTCGCTTCCCACAATGCCCACAATTTTTCTGCCCAAAAAAGAACGTTGGTATTGGCTACGTTCTTAAAGTTGGTATCGAAGCAATTCGCCAACCAGCCTCCGGGTTTTTGGGTCGCGAAAGCGCTGCGATAGAGGATTTTTCCGGCCTTTTGTTCGGCAACATAGCCTTCAGTCCGAACGAAGCGATTTTGAAAATGGACTTTGCCATTGGGAAAAAAGGAAAAGGCGAAAACCATTCCATCTCCGTCGAAGGGGTGAGCGAGGGGGGATCCTCCCACATCCATCAGTCCGGGTCCGTTACGAAAGAGAGTTCCTTGTAAATTCGCAGGAATTTCTCCTTCAATATCGTCAAGCCAATAAGTGTATTCATTGGGTTGGGAATTGTAACCCTTTATCCACTCTTCGCGGTTGTAGGATTTTTGAGAGGATGTCGGGACGACAAGGTTCTGCATGGTCGGGTTTGAAGGGGTGATTTTTGCTAGGTTTCGCTGTGAGGCGTTTATTAAATTCAGCAATTACCAAAATTTTTGATTTTGAATTTTTAACTTGCCGAGGGAAGACTTTTAGCCGCATCCCAGTAGGGAGCATCCTCGCGATCGCGATCGATTTCTAACAAAATATTGCGAATCAATCGTGCGGCAACTTTCTGTACTAATCCATTGGCAATTTGATGTCCCATTGCTTGGGTTTCCGACTTGGATAAAATCTTGGGAACGAAGGATAAAAACAGGAAAGGATCGAACCCTCGGGTTTCCTGTATAATCTGCCAAATATTTTGGATGCGATCGAGATTACTGGGGGCAACGCTTTGCAAATCTGCGGGCATTTCTAAGGAAGACATCCCGATTTTTTGACGCAGATTAGAGGAAAAATTAAACAGAGTTTTGCGACCAAAAATATCGATCGCTTGCACGATTTCTTCGACTAATTTCAGGCGAATAAACTCCCCCCGTTCTGAGAAAATAAAATCTAAGGCTTGACTGACGGCAAACTCGAAATCATAATCTTGAGAATCCCGAGCGTTGCGTAAAAGATTTTCCAAACGATTCCAGCGAAAACTCCCATCTTTAAACAACAGATCTCGCAACGACGATCGCAGTTCTACCGAAGGATCGGTTAATAAACGTTTGGCAATATAAGGATAAGCCTTACTCAGCACTTTAAAATTCGGATCGATGCCGATCGCGATCCCTTCCAGCGTCACCAAAGAGCGAATAATCAAAGCATAATAAGCGGGAACGCGAAAGGGAAATTCATACATCATTGCCGACATTTCATCGGTGATGCTTTTAAAATTGAGTTCTGCAACGCTTGCTCCCAAAGCATTGCCAAAAACATTCGTTAAAGCCGGAACGATTGGAGTTAAATCTGTATCTTCCGTCAAAAATTCTAACTTGATATAATCTTCAGCCAACGCATCAAAATCCCGATTGACCAAATGGACGACGGCTTCAATTAACCCATAACGCTGATAGGGTTTAATGCGGCTCATCATGCCAAAATCTAAATAGGCTAATTTACCATCTCGCGTTGCCAATAAATTACCGGGGTGAGGATCTGCATGAAAAAAGCCATGATCGAGAAGTTGGCGCACAGAGCAACCCACTCCCACTTCGACTAAGTGCGTTGCATTGATTCCTCGTGCTTGCACTTCTTCTAAATTGGTTAATTTTGTCCCTTCAATCCATTCCATAGTCAGCACGCGCCGTCCGGTATAATCCCAATAGATTCCCGGCACGTAAATTTCCGGTAAATAGCCGTATAATTCGGCAAATAACTCGGCATTTCGTCCCTCGAGTTCGTAATCCATTTCTTCAAAAATTCGCCCGGCAAATTCATCGGCAATTCCCACTACATCGCTGCGCAGGCGTTTGATATTGTTCTTGGCCCAAATTGCCAATCTTCGCATAATATAAACATCTAGGGTAATGCTCTCAATTAAATCCGGGCGCTGGACTTTTACAGCGACAGTTTCCCCGGTTTTTAATTTCCCTTTATAGACTTGTCCGAGGGAGGCTGCGGCGACGGGTTCGGGACTAAGATCGGCATAAATATATTCTGGGCGATCGCCAAGTTCTTCTTCGATAAATTGATAGGCGATTTCGTTAGGAAAGGGGGGTAATTGATCCTGTAATTTTGCCAATTCTTCCATGTAAATGGCAGAAATGAGATCGGGGCGGGTTGAGAGTGCCTGTCCGACTTTAATATAGGTGGGGCCGAGGCGAGTGAGGATTTCTCTTAAATATCCGGCACGAATTTTCTCATTTTGGTCGGTATTGCTCCAGAGTTTGTCCCACCACAATCCAAAAATCAACCCAAAAAAACACCAGAAAATCTTGACAATACGTCCCAAAACGGCAAAGGGGCGCTTTTGATAGTAAGCCATAATGAAATCGGGGTCATAATGACCGATTTCAGCCGTTGAGAGATTATCGGGAATGCGATCGCTTCTGTTGGCTTCCTCCGCTTCAATGGTAATAATGTTCTCTTCGGGAAGAGAGGGAGCGCGATCGCGTTGGGGTGGGGCTACGGTTGAGGTCATGGGGATAAGGGCAAAAATGGAAATAATGTTTAATTTTTGGGGATTGCCTAAATTATAAAGTATTGTAACAATTTATTGCGAATGCCGACTCGGGTTGGGTGGTTCGGTCATCTGAGGGTGCGATCGTTTTCTTCTCAACTGCTGCGATTGTTGGTAACGGGAGCGAGCTAACCAATGGGAAGTTTGCGAATACGCACAGAATCATCATCAATCGTCAGCATTGAACCTTCTATAAGTTCTTCCTCTAACTGAGGCAAGATTTCTAGCAATCTTTGCGTCACAAGATCGGGTTTTGCAGAAGATAACCGCAATGTTATCAAACTGGGGCGATCGAACTTGCCAAGTGCAATTAACATGGAAAAGTCTAAGTCTTGGGTCAGAATAATTCGATCTTCAACTCTTGCCAGATCTAAAATATCTATATCAGCAGCAGTCGCCGGAAGCAAATTTGTAGTCCGCACAATATCGTAGCCCTTTAATTGTAAGGCAGCAACGGTTAAAGGGGAAATATGCACATAGCGCAATAAAGCGAAGATTACTCATGCCGAAGGAATATTAACAATTTTATCGGAAACTGCCCAAGCTGCGTAGTTGAGAGCCTGTCGAATATCTTCAGCCTCTAATTCTGGATAAGCCTCTAAAATTTCTCGAATCGAAAGTTCGCTGGCTAATAATTTTAGGACAAATCCAACGGTGATACGCATTCCTCGAATTGTTGGCTGTCCGACACAAACATTGGGATTCACGGTAATCCGATCTAATTCGACTGTAAGGGGCATAAACGACTCCTCTGCTCGAATGACTCGACTCTCTTATTTTATTTTACAATTTCTGGGGCGATCGCGATCGCAGCCGGCGATCGAGTATGACACATGGGTGTTAATCCCCTGTTTTTTTTACTCCCACACTCGCTTAATTGGATAAGCATCAAAAAAAGAATCTCGACTGACTAAAGGAAGAGAGCGCTGCATTGCCTGCGCGATTAACAAGCGATCGAAGGGATCTTTATGGTTTTCAACATAAAACGGTAAATTATGCAGTTGAATTGTATCGCCGATTGAAATGGGTAAGAGTTCAAATCCTGTTGTTCTAAACCGCGATTCAATATCATTAAAATCGCAGAGCAAGAAAATTTTTGCTTTTTTAAGTTTGATAGCAATTTCCCAAAAACTGATAATACTGACGAAAACGCGATCGCTTGCCTCAATGTTATCTTTTGTCGATGATGGCAATTTGGAATCGTCCTCTGCCAACCAGATAAAAGCATGAGTATCTAACAAAATTCCACTCATCACATATACTCCTCAAAGTCATCGAGAGGCTCGTCAAAATCTTCTGGTAATGGCAAAACAAATGTTCCTTTCATAGAACCTGCTAAGGAATTTTTGGAGGAAATTGCTTCTTTCTCCTCAGATTTTTGTTTTGAGTATTGACTCGCCAGAAATTCAGTATATAGCAAGACAGCTTGTTTGACTGATTCGGGTAAATTTTCAACATTTTTGAGAATCGTAGATTCAATGGTCATGTTCTGTTCTCCTTTGCCCAGATCGACTGTTTTGTCAAAATTGGATGCGTTACTGGTAATAGTTGAGTTGGGTTTTCCTTTCGTTCAACCCAACCTACAAGATCGAGCGATCGCGCTTATGGCTGTAACCATTCAGTATCAGGTCTTGCTAGTAACCGTGCATTATTGTAAGCCATATCCAGCGTTAAAATAGTTTCTCCCGAGTAGACTCCATCTGTTCTCGTGATAACTAGAGCAACATCGGCTCTAGAACGATTTGAAATACATAGATGACCAATCTATAGCATGAAAGAGAAATAGAAGAGAACATTGTGTTATAAAAATAAACGATCGCGATTCCTAAAAGTCCACTCGATTTTACTCTAACTGCAACACTTGCGCTGCTGTTAAAGATGACTCTTGACCCAGTTCTGAAAGTAGAGGAGAAGCGATCGCAGTATCTCCCGAAAACACCACTTCTTCATAAAGTCCCGCAACCCAAGTTAACACTGTAATTTGTTCTTGTATCGGGTCAATAATCCAATATTCTGAAATGCCTCGTGCCTGGTATTGCGATCGCTTGTAACGATAATCTCGCTCCTCATTTTGCCGTCCCGGACTCACCACTTCTACGACTAACCGAGGTGGGGGCATATCTAACATGACAATTGAACGACTTGCTCCTTCCATCATCCGTGCCAATTCCTCTGTCATAACTAACAAATCCGGGACGCGCACGGTTGTCCGACTCCCACTCACGGCAACTTCTGTTTTCATGGTCAACCGAGAAAAAGGAATTCCCAATTGGGCAAAATAAACGAACAGAAAAGACGCAATTCGTCGATTGATTTCGCTCTCGCTTGGCATCAATAAAAGTCTCCCATCTTCTAGTTCATAAATCGCATCCGTGCCATCGTCATAGTTGAGAAAGTCCTGCAAGGACATGATTTCCAAAGAGATCGCCTCTGGCGCGATCGCTGCCTTCGTCATGACTGCCAATCCTCCCATAATGCCCATTGAGTGATTCTTTTGCATCATAGCAAAGCGGGCGAGGCGATCGCGGTATAATTGCGGAAACCATCGCGATCGCAAACAGGCCATTTTTTCCGTAAAGTAGGAGGAAGATCGCGAATCCTCCCGCAAGGATGAGAAAAGAAGATGCTATTGTCCCTGAGAATTGAAAATTTTGCGCTGATCGATCGCCTCGAACTCGAATTCGGTCAAGGTTTAAACGTATTAACGGGAGAAACGGGGGCGGGAAAATCCATTATTCTCGATGCCATCGATGCGACTTTAGGAGGGAAAATATCCAGCCGCTTTATCCGCACCGGCAGCCAAAAAGCTGCGATCGAAGGAACATTTTTACTTAACGACGCGATCGCCCGGTGGTTGACGGAACAAGAAATCGAGCCGATCGAGGAAGGTTGCGTCATTTGCGCCCGAGAACTCGCCGTCACGGCTAAGAATTTTCGCTCTCGTTCCCGCATTAATGGGGTTCTCGTCAATCGTAACGTTATCGCCCAACTGCGCGATCGCTTGGTGGAAATTACCGCCCAAGGACAAACGGTACAGCTTTTCAACCCCAACCGCCAGAGAGAGTTATTAGACGCTTACGGGGGCGAAACCCTCTTACCCACCCGTCAGGTCGTAACCCGGCATTACGAGGCGGCCAAGGCGGCGAGAGATGCCTTAGAACAGCGTCAGAAGTCCGAACAGGAACGCTTGCAACGCATCGACTGGCTGAAGTTCCAAATGCAAGACCTCGAAACCGCAGAACTCCACGATCCCGAAGAACTCGAACAACTCGAACAAGAAAGCGATCGCCTCTCGCACGTGGTGGAATTGCAAAACCTCAGTTACGAAACTTATCAACTCCTTTATCAAAGCGACGGAGAGGAAGACGCGATCGCGGATCGCTTGGCGAAAACGGAAAGTTTGCTCGAAGAAATGCTCGGCTACGACCCTCAGTTAGAATCGATTTTAGAGATGGTTCGCAGTGCCGTTAATCAAGTCGTGGAAGCCGGACAGCAACTCAACAGCTATGGAGACGGTTTGGAGTCAGATCCTCAACGGTTAGAAGAAGTCGAAGAGCGCATCCGCACCCTCAAACAAATTTGCCGCAAATACGGGCCCGACCTCAAAGATGCGATCGCGTATTATGAAAA
Source organism: Spirulina sp. (assembly GCA_051439525.1). Classification (GTDB taxonomy): domain Bacteria; phylum Cyanobacteriota; class Cyanobacteriia; order Cyanobacteriales; family Spirulinaceae; genus CCY15215. The sequence goes on from JBFRWJ010000099.1 coordinate 8,486, forward strand.
CCTGCAAGCCGAACTCGCACAACTCACCGATCGCGGTCAGTCTCTCGAAAGTTTAGAACAAACTTACCGCGAACGAGAGCAGGATTTACTGGCTGCTTGCGCCACCTTGACCCAACACCGCCAAACCGCCGCCCGAGACCTCGCCCAACAACTCGTTGGCGAACTCAAACCCCTGGCGATGGATAAAGTGCGTTTTGAATGTCGCATTACTCCCGCGACTCCCTCCGTAACGGGCAGCGATCGCGTGGACTTTTACTTCTCTCCCAACCCGGGAGAACCCTTGCACCCCCTCTCCGAAACCGCTTCGGGAGGGGAAATGAGCCGCTTTCTCCTCGCCCTCAAAGCCTGTTTTTCCGGAGCCGAAACCCGTGCCAAAAGTCAGAAAACTTTGATATTTGATGAAATCGATGCGGGGGTGTCCGGGAAAGTCGCCGAAGCGATCGCGGAAAAACTCCATCAACTCAGCACCCCCCACCAAATCCTCTGCGTGACCCATCAGCCTTTAATTGCCGCCCTTGCCGATCGCCATTTTCGGGTCGATAAGCAGGTTAAAAACCCAGCGCTTGAAAGTCTCTCCTCAGAGAAAAATGGAAAAGATCGAGCTAAACTATCTGTATCTCCGGGAGAATCGCGGACGATCGTGCAAGTGACCCGTTTGGAGCGTCACGATAGCCGTCGAGACGAACTCGCGCAACTGACCGGCGGACACTCCGCCCGGGAGGCTTCCGCCTTTGCCGAATCCTTACTGGCTCGGGCCGCAAGCCGTCGCGAAGGGGGAACGATTCAGAAAAACCGTTGAAAAAACAATAAAGATTTATTAAAGTTTCATTAATGTACAAACTCAATCTTCGCAGTAAACTAGGGGAAAAAATTGCTATCGTAATGTCAAAATTGCGCTCGCCGAGAGTTTAATCGCTAAAATACATTCAAGCCGCTCAAACCCCTCAATATTTCCAATTCTCTAAAACAAAACGAATATGACTGCTGCATCTCCTAGACCAACTGTATTAGAACACACCGGGCAAACCATTGATGTGACGGTTGCTCCTAATGGTGGAGAGCAAAATGGTGCAAATCCCCCCTCGAGTTCGGGTAATGGCTCTTCTTCCAGCGCCCTCGTTTCGGCCAAAGGAACATTCTCCAACTTTCTCGCACCACTGAACAAGGAGTCGTTCCAAAAAGTCGTTGTAGATGTTGAGGACAAACTCAAAGTTGTCAATCAAACGCTATCTTTACTCGATAGCGTTTTGGATAGCGAGGGGTTTGATGCAATTCTCGATGAGATGTTGCGATCGATTACCCTGAAAACGGGGGAATTATTAGGGGCCGATCGCACCACCATCTATCTTCTCGACGATGACCAAGACGAACTCTGGTCCATCGTTGCTAAGGGAAGCGATGGCAAGCCCATTGAGATTCGCATTCCCGTGGGGAAAGGGATCGCCGGAGAGGTGGCGCAGTTTAAGCAGGTGATTAATATTCCCTTCGACTTCTACGACGATCCGCGATCGGAAGCCGCCAAACAATTTGATAAAAAGAATAACTATCGCACCTATTCCATGTTGGCACTGCCCCTCCTCAAAGAAGTAGAAGAGGGACAAGAAGCCGAGTTGGTGGCCGTCGTTCAGCTCATTAACAAATTAACCCCAGAGTACAATCCCAATGATTCCCTCGCCGATCGCATTTCTCACGCGGGATTTACCGAAGAAGATTTAGAGGTATTTGAGAATTTTGCCCCCTCCATTCGTCTCATTCTCGAATCCTCGCGATCGTTCTACAAAGCTACCCAAAAACAAAGGGCAGCCAATGCGTTAATTGAAGCAACGAACTCCTTGAGCAAGGGAAATTTAGACTTAGATACGACCCTGAAAACGGTGATGGATGCGGCGAAAAAATTAATGAACGCCGATCGCAGCACCCTTTGGCTCATCGATCGCGATAAAAACGACCTCTGGACGAAAATTCCCCTTCCCGATGGCAGTCTCAAGGAACTGCGAGTTCCCGTGGGAGTGGGTTTTGC
>JBFRWJ010000100.1:0-11090 GCA_051439525.1 Spirulina sp.
GGGTTTAGTTTAGCCGAGAAAAACTTTCCCGAATTTCAAAGGAAATTAAGTGAATTTGCTTGTAATTGTTTGCGTCCGGAACATTTAAAACCGTTGGTCAATGTCGATACTTTAGCCAATTTCGATCGCTTGACAGCATATTTTTACGAACAAATCGAAAGTTTGCAACCTTGGGGAATTGGTAATGCAACCCCGGTGTTTTGGACACCTAACGTGCGTCTATTAGATCAGAAAATTGTGGGAGGAAATCATCTCAAACTCACTTTAGGACAAAATATCGAGGGAAAAATGTATCAAATGAAAGCGATCGCTTGGCGTTGGGGAGAATATTTTCCCTTACCCAATACTCTCGACATTGCTTACAAATTAAAAGAAAATACCTTTAATGGTTCGACGAATATAGAATTAGAAATTGTTGGGGTAAGACTGGCCAATGAATCCCAAAAAGAGGTTGACAATGATAGTAAAAATGGTATAATAAAGGGAGGGAACTATAACAAAGACATCAAAAAAGCTAAATTTGTTTATCGAGGGCGTTCTTTTCATTGTAGTTTTTGGACGGCTCTCAACGAACTGCGCATTAAAAATGATCGCGGCGAAGTTCTCGCCTTAACCCCCGGGGCAAAAACGGCACTGTTAGGGAAAACGCGAGATACGGCGAAAGAACTGGACTTGAATCAGCCTTATTTATCGGAGTTAATTCGAGTTGCCATGGATGCGTTGAGGGAGAAGATAACTCGATAGACAGTTATTTTCAAGCAATAAAGAGTAAAGAGTAACGAGTAGAAAGTTACCACCGATTCCCAATTCCCCATTACCAATTCCCTATCACCCATTACCAGAAATGACAGCTTTAACCGTTCGAGTTCATCCGACTTTAGAATTAAATGACGAACAATTTGCCCAAATTTGCAGCCAGAATCCCGATTTGCGTTTTGAACTAACTGCCAAAGGAGAGTTAATTATTATGCCACCGACGGGAAGCGAAACGGGAGGGAGAAATTTTGGTCTTTCGGGTCAGCTTTGGTGGTGGAATCGGCGATCGCAATTAGGTCAAGGGTTTGATTCCTCAGCAGGGTTTCGCTTGCCAAATGAGGCAAAGCGATCGCCGGATGCGTCTTGGGTTCGTCGGGAACGTTGGGAAAGTTTAACCCCAGAAGAAAAGCGAAAGTTTGCGCCGATTTGTCCCGATTTTGTGGTAGAGTTATTATCGCCAACAGATGAGATTGAAACCACTCGCGCTAAGATGCAGGAATACATGGAAAATGGGGCTTTATTGGGTTGGTTAATCGATCCGGATAATCGCCGAGTGGAGATTTATCGAAGTAATGGGGAGGTCGAAGTTTTGGAAAATCCGACGACGGTATCAGGGGAAGATGTTTTACCCGATATTGTTTTGGAGTTGTCGGAAATTTTTAACGGTTAGCCAGAATATTGCCCGTTTTTGGGATTAAAAATTACAACACAACTTTGAATCATTTTTGAGGAGAGAGATGCGTCAATTGCGTTAGTTGATTTATCGAACATTACGGCCGGGAATGCGAACTTACCGAGGGTACGTAAAAAACAGTATTTAAGTAAAAGCTATTGTCCCAGCTCCCTAGATCGATCGCAAGCCGCCTTCACCGCAGCGATCGCCAACCCCCGAAACCCGCCCGCTTCCAACGCCGCCACCCCCGCGATCGTCGTCCCCCCCGGACTGGTGACGCGATCTTTGAGTTGTGCGGGGTGCAGATCGGTTTCTTGTAAGAGTTTTGCCGTCCCCAACACCGTTTGTACCGCCAATTGAGACGCGATCGCCCGAGGGAGTCCCGCAGCCACTCCCCCATCTGCCAACGCCTCCACCAGCAGCGCCACAAACGCCGGGCCCGATCCCGAAAGCCCCGTCACCGCATCCATGAGAGATTCTGACACCTCCACCACCTCTCCCACCGCCGCAAAAATACTCTTGGCTTCTACGATTTGTTCGGAAGAAACGAGAGAACCCGGCGCGATCGCGGTCATTCCTGCCCCTACCGTCGCCGGGGTATTGGGCATGGCGCGAACGACCGGACAAGCGGGAAACGCTGACTCCAAACGCTTTAAAGGCACTCCCGCCAAAATGGAAAGGACGAGAGTTCCCGGCATATTTTCCAGAGAAGATAAACCCGAGGCAACGCGATCGAGAATTTGCGGTTTAATCGCCAATAAAACTGTACTTGCCGCAAAAACAGCTTGATTATCCTCCGTTACCTCAACCCCATAGGTTTGTTGTAAATAATCTCGCCGTTGTTGCAGGGGATCGCTAACAATAACAGCCTCGGGAGAATACAAATTTTGAGCGAGAAGGCGGGATAACAGAGCTTCTCCCATGACCCCGCCGCCAATAATACCGAATTGAACAGACACTTTGAAAGGATGAAGGATGAAGGATGAAGGAGGAAAAATAAAGGATGAAGGATGAGGGATGAAGGATGAAGAATTCTTGAAAAGATAAAGATAGAGGAGGAAGATTTACTCTCCTCCTCCGCTTCCCCCACTTCCTTTGAATCCCTCTCCCGTCGCTACTGGGCCATACGATTGGGATCGAGAGTCCAAGCGGGACTCGGGGCGGCTGCAGGAGGACGGGCGGCTGCAGCCATATTGGCCGCAGCCAGTTCTTGAACGATGCCCGACTGGGTACTGACCTGAACGCAACTGGGAGTAAAGAGAAAAATACTTTCACCGATGCGCTCCTGATGACCGTCGATCGCATAAGTTCCCCCGGCAACAAAATCAACGGCGCGTTGTGCTTCATCGGGGTCGATGACCGTTAGATTTAAAACCACGGATTTGCGTTCTCGCAAGGCTTGAATAACTTGCGGCATTTCTTCAAAAGAACGGGGTTCGATCACCACAACTTCTGAAATTCCATTAGCGTTTCCGGGCATTCCAATCACGTTACTCCTCGGCGTTGTAGAAGCCATTCCTGTTTCTGGTGTTGTTACGGGGATTCTTTCCCGATTTCGACGAGGGCGCTGACGCTCTTCTTCGACTACCGGGGCATTTTCTTGCTGGTAGAGGTTTTGATAGTCATTGCCATCCATATCTTCTTCATAATAATCGGAGTCCTCATAGTCGTCGCTGAGGCCGACAAAATCTTTTAGTTTGCTGAAAATTGTAGTCACGACTCGCTCTCCCTAACCCTTAAAATTGAGATCGATAGCAATTTTTGTATCCCCACAGTAACAAAGTTGGGGCACATTTGCTGCATTGAGGGGATTTTTATTTTATCAGGGAACAGAGATACAGTCACCACTCACCAGTCACCACTCACCAGTCACCAGCTATCAGGGAATCGGGAGAAGGAGAAGAAGAAAAGAAGAGGGGAAAGCAGAGTTCACCGTTCACTGTTCATTGATAACTGATAACTGTTCACTGTCCACTGTTCACTGTTAAAGGGCGATCGCCGAAAAGTATGCGTCCCGGGCGAATCATGGTGGCTCCGGCTTGGATGGCGAGGGGGTAATCCCCAGACATCCCCATGGAGAGTTCGGGTAGGGTTAACGCGATCGCTTCGTCTCGAGCGATCGCGTCTCTGAGTTCTCGGGTGGCTTGAAAAGCGGCTAATTTTTCAGCCTCCGAGAGTCCGAGGGGGAGAATTGTCATTAAACCTTGAATTTTTAGATGGGAGAGGCGACTGAGTTCCGGGAGATCGGCGAGTAATTGCGATCGCGTCCAACCGTACTTGTTGGGATCTGGCAAGATTTTGACTTGCAGGAAAATTTTGGGGGCGCGCCCGAGTTCTGCGGCGAGACGGTTGAGGCGTTGAGCGAGTTTGAGACTATCGCAAGAGTGAATCCAGGGAAAATGCTCGATCGCTTTTTTGGCTTTGTTGCTCTGAATGTGCCCGATAAAATGCCAGCAAATATCTTCTAAATCTTTGAGTTGCTCCTGTTTGGGCAATGCTTCGTTAATGCGACTCTCGGCAAAATCTCGCATCCCCGCTTGATAGGCTTCTCGGATGGCTTCAACCGAAACTTGTTTGGTTACGGCGATCGCGCGCACCCCGGAGGGTAACTGCTGGTAGAGTTGATGCAGGCGATCGGCGATGGAGTGACTCATTTTCAAACCAACGGGCGACGGGTAACAGGGGAAGTAGACATGAGAAAGTGCACTATTGGAAAGTACGCTGATAAATGGCTTGCAGGTCTTTATATTCCGTGTCGGCTCCAATGCGGCGCAGTTGGCGCAGGCGATTTTCCACAACCAGACGAGCATCGGAGCGTTTGACGGGGTCAAAGCTCAAGTTATCGCGATCGGAGGTCACCAAAAAAAATAAACGCTGGGCGTAAAGTGTTGTATACAGATCTCGATTGTCCTCAATGGGGCAAACTTTGAAGAGCAAACCAAATGTTGGGTGATTGAGGTAGGTTTCGTTATTGTTATCCATCGATCGCGAAATATGTTGCCCTTTGTGACGAAATTGTGAAGGGAAGGAGCAATCAGAAAAAATTTGCCAAAATTTTTGCTGTCAGACGATTTGCCCTTAGCTATCATAGCTCAAATTGGTCTCCACTGCTCCCCTTCTTTCCAATCTTCCTTCATCCTTCCAAAATTCCTTCATCCTTCATCCTTTCAGACTGCCCATCCCCAAACCCATCTCGCCCACAACAAAAGGATCAACATTCCTAGGGCAATGCCGTCGCCCATCCCCAAACGGAGTTGATGCCACTGAACGCGATGGCGATCGGGACGGGTAAACCCGCGAATTTCCATAGCGATCGCGATCTGTTCGGCGCGCATGAGGAGATTTTCCAGCAGGCGTTCGGCGACGATCAGCCAAATTTTAAAACTCTGGCGCAGTCCCAGTTTTTTCCAATTAATGGCGCGGGTGGTGACGGAACGAAAGAGATTTTGGATTTCTTCCAAGACGAGGGGAATAAAACGGAGAGAAAGGGTTAAGGTTAGAGCAATCTCCGTCACGGGAACCCGGAGGCGGCGCAAGGGCTGCATGAGGTCTTCGAGTCCGGCGGTAATTTCTTCGGGGGCTGTGGTCAGCAAATACAGGCTACTACTGTAGATTAAAACAAAGAGGACGCTGGCCAAGCGCACGGCAATATCGAGGGATTGACGGGTGACTCTCCAGCGACCCACTTCCAAGAGAATGTATTGATAAGGGGTTTCGGGGAACGACTCCAATGTTGGCTCGGGCAAGCGCGGTTGCGAGATAACGGCTACTCCATCGTTGACAAAACAGGTGATGATAAAAGCGATCGTACAGACAATGAACAGCCAGCCTGCTTGCTGTCGCCATGCTCGCAAGGGAATTCTCGCCGTTAGGGTAATGACGAGCAAGAGGAAGGCGAGAATGACGCGCCAACTCGAACTGGAAACAACGGGAGTGATGAGGAAACTCAACAACCAAACCAGTTTTACCCGAGGATCGAGGCGATGCAGCCAAGTGACGGGATGTTCGAGATAAAGTCCGATGGGAAGCGATCGCAGTAAATCCATGTTTTCAATGAGCAATGAACAATGAACGATTATCAATAATTCGCCAATTAATATTAAATTTAGATTTAGGGAAATTACCGAATGGGTTATCTGGATGGAGAATGGGACTTCCGTACAAACAATTCCGCGTCAAGAGCTTCGCCAGTTGGTTTGCAGCCAATTGCACATGCTTTTGGAGCGAGAAAATTGGGAGGGGGCGAAAGCATTACTCATTCCCGTCCAGCCGGTGGATATTGCTGAGGCGATTGAAGGGTTGCCCGATTCGATGCAGGTGATTGCCTTTCGCTTGCTCTCGAAAGACGAGGCGATCGAGGTGTACGAACATTTAGACTCCTCCGTCCAACAGAATCTCATTCAAGATTTTAAACGGCAAGAGGCGATCGAGATTGTCGAAAATATGTCCCCGGACGATCGCGCGAAGTTATTTGATGAATTACCTGCGAAAGTCGTGCGCCAATTACTCTCTCAACTCAGCCCCAAGGAACGCCAAGCAACGGCGTTATTACTGGGATACGAGGAGGATACTGCGGGGCGGATCATGACCCCCGAGTATATCTCCCTGAAGGAACATCTTACCGTTACGGAAACCCTCGATCGCATTCGCGCCCAGGCGAAGGCTTCGGAACTGATTTACTATCTTTACGTAACGGATAATGCCCGTCGTTTAACGGGTATTGTTTCCCTGCGAGATTTGGTGGTTTCGTCCCCCGAGAAAACTCTGGGGGAAATTATGACGCGGGATGCTCTCAGCGTGACGACGGATATGGATCAAGAGGAAGTGGCGCGATCGATTCAGCGTTACGATTTGTTGGCGTTACCAGTGGTGGATAAAGAGGCGCGTTTGGTGGGGGTGGTGACGGTGGACGATACCATTGATATTTTAGAACGGGAAGCGACGGAAGATATTTACGCGATTGGGGGGGTGCAAGCGGATGGCGATAATTATTTTCAAACTAACTTATTAGTGGTGGCTCGCAAGCGCATTTTTTGGCTGTTGATTTTGTTGGCGACGAATACGGTGACGGGGGCGATTATTCAAACTCAAGGGTCTTTATTGGAGTATACGGGACAGGCGATCGCGATCGCGGCGTTTATTCCTCTGTTAACGGGGACGGGGGGCAATATTGGGGCGCAGTCTTCTACGGTGGTGATTCGGGGTTTAAATACGGATGAGTTACGCGCTTTGGGCCCGTTGCAGGTGATTTTTCGCGAGGCAATGGCGGGGTTATTATTGGGGACTTCTTTGGGGATTATGGCGACGTTGTGGGCGCATTACCTGATGCAAAAGACCTTGTTTGTGGCGCTATCCGTGGGAAGTAGTTTGGTAGTTATTTCTCTGTTGGCTTCGGTTTCGGGGTCTTCTCTGCCCTTTTTATTCCGGACTTTGGGGTTGGATCCGGCATTGATGTCAGCTCCTTTTATTACTACGGCGGTGGATGTTTTGGGGGTTTTGATTTATTTTTCGATCGCGCGGACAATTTTGAGTCAGTGAAATCAATGCAAAATTATTAATTCAAAATTCAAAATGATTGTCTCTATCCATTAAAATGGATTGCGATCGTGAAATTTTTCTTCAAATCGATCGTTAACTAATCACTGATTAACTGGTGATTGACGTTACAGGTTACAAGTCTTCGCGCGAAAGAGGAGATCGACAAATCCAAAACACCAAAAACCCACCGCAGGCAGATGGGCGTAACAAGCATGGTTTCGGTCAAAAGTCAAGTCAGAATACTTCAACCATTTTCCCTCTTTTCGCCAACCGACGCGATCGCCAAATTTTCTGCAAATTTCCAGATTGTCTCCTCCCGTTCTGCTGCATTCTTCGTAAATCTTTTGCTGGATGCTGAAGCCAAATTTACCGTCGCCGTACTGTACCCAAAGTCCCTCGAGGGTTCGCAAGTCTTCACAGGGAAAGCGATCGAGATCCTCCGGGAGCAAATAGCCGTCCTCTGTTCTGTTTGCGACTTGGAGTATAATTCGCTCCGTTTCTTCATCTGCTTCTCGCCATTGTCCTGCTGCGAGGAGATCGTGAAGTTTCGTATAGTCAGCACGGGTAATCATCTTATATTCTTGATTGGTAGAAATATTCAAACCGAAACCAACCCCAAATGAGTAACAAAAGGAAGGAAATCATTTATCATCAATCGAGCCTCATTTCCTCAAGATTACCTTCCCATTTGAGTTTACCCTTAAATGCTTTTATGTTCTCTTGTTGTTTAAGTTGAATCAACGTCTTAAGTCCCAATTCTAACGCTTCCTGTTGAGTCTTTAAGCCCGTTGCTTGGAGGGCATCCGCCATAAGTTGGTCATCAATAACAAAACTAGCGATCATTGTTATATGTGGTAAGGTTAATAAGACAATTATAGAGCGATCGTGTTTCTTTTACCACGGACTGACAAAAATTGCGATCGCGCGGACGATTTTGAGTCAGTGAAATTATAATGAGACACAGAGAACGCAGAGAGAAAGAGGTGGATGAGTTGCGATCGCTTATAGAGGTAAATATTGAACGCGATTCATTAACTCTTCCGCTCGAGCAACTTTGGCAATAATTTCTAGATCGCGAATGCAGTCACCGACAGAAACTTTTAACTTATGAGCATAAATGACTCCGGGAAAATCAATTTTTTCTTGTTGGCGACGATATGCCTCAATCAAGAAATCATTATCTTGGGAAAATAAAACGCGATCGAGTTGGGTTGCGCGATCGAGAATCAATGGATCGGCATAACCCATATATCCGTCTTCTTGGACACTTAAAACATCAACATCTCGAAGTCGCAAACCATCGGTAATCCCTCGATGAACATTTTCATCAATATAAAAAGCAATACTCATTTATTCGATAATCCCTTCTTTCCGCAGTCGTTTTGCTAAAGGGGATTCTCCGGCTTCTTGGCGAAGTTTTTCGGCTTCGTCAAAGCGTTTTTTCATTTCTGTATCGATCGCTTTTTTATGATCCCAATAGTAGGCTAAAGCAGAATGAATTTGACTCATGCTCAGATGGGGATATTGGTAGTGTAATTCTTCTGGACTCCAACCATAAGCATAAACTGAGGTTGCGAGTTCGACCACTTTCATAGAAGTTCCTTGAATGAAAGGAACGCCGCGATCGTCAATCAGAATATTTTTGTATTCCGTTACCGTACCTAGAGTCATATTGTTTCTGTTACTATCTTTACTATCCAGTTTAATCGATTTTAGGGTGAAGCAGTGCGATCGCTAGAAAGCACAATGTTAGATATTTTGTTAGAACAGGTGGATAATTTAATGATGTTTGCTCCATTCTTTTCTAATTTCACTTTGGAATTGAGCGGGATCGATGAGTTTGGGAATTATGCCAAATTTGTGAGGTGAATGAGTAGGGAACGCTGCAAGATTATCGATTTGACAGTTTTCAAGACGGGCAAACAATACTAACCAATTTTGCCTTAACTGGGCTGCAAGATTTTCAGGCTCGCTCGCGCTGGGGTAGAATGTTGGAAAACTGGGAAATTGTCCGGTTTTTGTGGATAAATCTATCGCTAATTCTTGATGTTTTAACCAGCGATCGCTAACGCTCCAACCAATGCGATCGCCAAACTCTTCCCAAGTTGCGCGATCGCATTTTTCCGTCCCTCCCAGATTTTGATAAATGCGTTTTTGCCTTGAAAAACCAAAACTCCCTCGGCTATATTTGACCCAAAGAAAGTCGATCGCTTGCAAGTCTTGACAAGTCAGTTTCTCTATTTCAGTGCTGGTGATTTCTGAGGGGTTTTCTTTTTCTAAACTTGCCAAAATGCGATCGCCAGTTTCGCGATCGCTTTGCAGCCATTCTCCTCGTGCCAATAGTTCTGATAGTCTTTGATATTGAGGTAACGAGATCGCTTCTGTTGTTTGCATTTCTATTGATAATCTCGCTGTTGCTATTTTAGCTCGGATTGGAAAGTAGCTGGGGTGCCGGGTATGGAATTGAGAAAAAGCCGGTGTTTTCGTGAAAATCGACCGGAAAATTTAATTTGACAAAGACCTGAAAGTGCTATATCCTAAAGGTTACAAGTCTCTGCGCGAGAGAAGAGAACCAACTACCCACTCCAAATTATTCAACCTCTCCTCCCTTTTCACCACACTCGGCAGGTGGGCATGAGAAACATTTTTTGGGTCAAAAGTCAAGTCAGAATAATTCAACCATTTCCCCCCTTTTCGCCAACCGACGCTAAAGCCAAATTTTCTCCAAACTTCTTCATTATACTTTCTCGTTCCACCCAATTCTTGGTAAATCTTTTTCTGGACGCTAAAGCCAAATTTTCCCTTGCTGTAATGCACCCAAAGTCGATCGATGGTTCGCAAATCTTCACAAGGAAAGCGATCGATGTCCTCCACTCTCAACCATCCTTCTTCGGTTCGGTTTGCCACTTGGCACATCACTCGCCCCGTTTCTTTATCCGCTTCCTTCCATTGTCCTGCGGCGAGGAGATCGCGGAGTTTCGTATAATCAATGCCCTTTTCGCTCTTCAGTTCGACTTCTCCAACGTCAGTATTTGAAGAAGACATTTCCAGCTCGCTTCGTTCTCGTAACTGGTTAATTTGCCCTTGGAGTTTAGCGATGATTGATTCTTTTTCTGCTAACTGTTCTCGTGCTGTTTCGAGATTACCGGATAATTGCGATCGCTCTTCCTCCAACTGCTGCTCTAACTGACTGATTTGAGATTGATGCGATCGCTCTAACTCTTCCTGTTGCTTCTGATGCAATTGTTGTAACTCTTGAATCTCTGCGGCTTTAGCATCTTGAATCGATCGCCGTTCTTGACTGAAAGACTTTTCCAACTCCTCAATCTTAAATTGTTGTTCCCACTTTACTTTATTCAACCAAATTTCTTTCAAACTCGCCAAAGCATCCAAATCCGCAGGAGAAGCAACTAAAACTTGAGTCCATAACTTTTCTGCCAATCGTGCATCTTCTTTTTCTGCCTTATAAGCATCCATTTTCAGCGTTTCTACATCTCGAAGCGTTGCGCGATCCGGAAGCAAAATAAAATGATATTTCGAGGCAGGCTGAATCACTTCATGAGGCGTTTGGATTGGCTTCTTATATTGTCGATTAATTTCCTTAACGCGAGTTCGCAAGCGATTAGAGAGGCGTTCTACCGTAGCACAATTTCTCTCCCCTTGAATCTCCAAAGATTCGAGTAAAACATGGGTAAACGAGCCATTTTGCAGATCGTCAATTTCGTAAGATAATTCATTTGGACTGCAAGAAGCAATAGAGATAATTCCTTGTTGATGGGGGAGTTCCAAACCCGATCCATCTTTTGCCGCTTCCCGACAGGCATCAATAAAAAGGATAATATTTCCCGCCCCAGACTGACACAAATATTTCGTAATGTAATCGAGAGAAATGGCAGTTTGTTCGATCTGTTCCGCACTCGAATCGCTATCGGAGAGCAAAAGATAATCGCGATCGCGATACCGCTTGCCATGACCGCTAAAAAAGAACCAAAGATTATCCCCAAAAGAAAGCGGCGTTTTTTCTTGCTTCTTAAAACGCCTTCCCATCCACCGCCGCAAAGTCGTATAAGTCGGTTGAGAGGGAAACGGTTGAGTCATATCGTCAATCGCAGGCGAATTATCC
>JBFRWJ010000101.1:0-2571 GCA_051439525.1 Spirulina sp.
GTTATGCCTCGATGCTGCGCTTTCACGAGTTTTTACGAGAACCGGAAGGAAGCGATGCTGCCAAGTTATTACCAGCAACTGGGGGAGCGAAACCCTATCATTTTACCGGGAAAATCGAGCTTTCACAGTTAACCTTTGGCTACCATCGCGATCGCCCGATTTTGCAAGATCTGAATTTACGGATCGAACCCTATCAAACCGTGGCGTTAGTCGGGCGATCGGGGTCGGGAAAATCGACGTTGGTGAAATTACTCTTTCGCTATTTTGAACCCGATCGCGGGAAAATTCTCATGGATGGGGAGGACATTCGCAGTTTGGATATTACTCGCTATCGCAAGCGTTTGGCGATCGTGCATCAGGAGGTGGATATTTTCAATGGCACGCTGTTGGATAATTTGATTTATGGTAATCCTCATGCTTCTTTCGATCGGGTTGAAGAAGCGTGTAAAATCGCCCGCGTGGATGATTTTATTGGGGATCTTTCCGACGGTTATTATACGATTGTTGGAGAACGCGGGGTACGTTTGTCCGGGGGACAACGGCAGCGAATTGGCATTGCTCGGGCGTTAATTATGAATCCTGACGTACTCGTATTTGATGAGGCAACTTCAAGTTTGGATTACGAATCCGAGCGTTTGATTCAATTGGCAATGCGATCGATTGTCGGCACCCGCACGATGATTATTATTGCTCACCGTTTGAGTACGGTACGAGAAGCCGATAAAATTGTCGTTCTCGATTCCGGACGCATTGTTGAGGTGGGAAGTCATGCGGAATTGTTACACCAAGAAGGAATTTATCGACGACTTCACGCTTTACAAGAAACGGGGGAATTAGTTTAGTTAAAATTTAGCGATCGCGTTTCTTTGGAGCAATGCGATCGCTTTTTTCTTAACAGGATTGGAGTCTAGAAAAATGCTACAACAGTAGAAATATCTCCTTACACAATTGTACTTATGAAACTTCCCGGTTCTTGGTCGCTTCCCGATCGCATTAAAAACCGCTTCGGTCAGAGAAGTGCGGGCAAACAACGAGCTATGGTGGCTGAGGAGCATTTACTCCTCGTCCTGCATAAACCTCCCCAACCTAATCAACACAAACGAGAAGCAATTTTTGTGTGGCGAGATCCCGAAGGAAACTGGAAACATAGTGGAGGCAAAAGCGGCGTACAAACTCTCGTCAAACATCTTAAAGAATACAATACCGCACAAGACAAAATAGTTCAAAAGTACGAAAAATCGGAAAGCGCGGAAGATTTTTTTCGCGTCTTGGAGGAAATGGGGCCGCTGCGACTGGCGACGAAAAATCTCCATGCGACATTACAAGCGGCACGAGAAGGGATTCCGGGCGATCGCGATATCATCGATCTGCGAGACTGGGCTTACGGTCTCGAACGCACGCTAGATTTGGTGTATGAGAACGCTAAAAATGCCGTCGATTATAGAATTGCCCAAAGAGCAGAACAACAAACCCAATTAAGTTTAGAATCGGTCAAAGTCGGCCATCGACTCAATCTGTTAGCCGCGATCTTCTTTCCCCTCACGGCGATTTCTTGCGTTTTTGGCATGAATTTAACCAACGGCTTAGAAAATAGTCCAACTTTTTTGTTTTGGTTTGTCTTTTTGGTCGGACTAATTTTAGGATTATTCGTGCAACGTTGGGTGGTCACTGGCAAATAGAATAATGCGATCGACCCCGTTCCTGTTTTCGTCCCCTATCCGAAACCTCAACCCACTAAAATATTGGCGATGAGCTATCGTAGTAATGTCAGCACCTCGCTCTAAAAGAGGGAGTTTCAGGCTTCCGCTTTGTAGATAGCTGACGAACATCCTTGAGGATATACTGCACCTCTGTCTTTCCTTCCCAACAGAGAACGGTAAATGATGGAAGTTAAGAAATTTAATATTTAACTTTTATGATTTGCCAGATCCTTATTCTGCCGCCACTTGTTAAAGAGGGTGGTTGCCCACTCCCGTGAGGTTAATATGAAAAAATTTTTGCTATTTTGCCTTGTTCTCATCGGCATCAGTATTGCCTTATGGAACTTTAAAGGTTTAGCCAATCGAGGCGAATACAGTTCCATTGTTCTAGACTTTCAGGATAATATCTCCCAAACCGAAATTCTCCAAGAGTTGGACGCGATCGCCAAAAACTACGATCTAGAACCCCATTTAAACAGCGCATTTTCCGAGAGCGATCGCGTTTACGTCCTTAGAGGAGATAAACAAACTCTCAAGGCTTTGAAAAAATCGAAGCTCCTGCGATCGTCCACCGAATATATCGAACCCAACTACATCTATCATACCCTCGAGCGTCCCAACGACCCGGACTACAGCAAACAGTGGAATTTCCAAAACATTAACATCGAGCAGGCGTGGGTGGAAACTCAGGGAGACGGGGCTGTCGTAGCGGTGATCGATACCGGGGTGAGTCAAGTCCCCGATCTCAAAGACACTAAATTTGTCAAAGGCTACGATTTTGTCAACGATAAAGTGGATGCTAGCGATGATAACGGTCACGGCACCCACGTTGCCGGCACCGTCGCCCAATCCACCAATAATGGTTATGGGG